>JACCRE010000093.1 GCA_013813775.1 Planctomycetaceae bacterium | reverse complement strand
GCCCGACGCGATCGCGCTCGTGAGCCAATCGTCGTTCGCCCCGGAAACCGGCCAAAGCCGCGCGACCGGCGAACGCTCCGCCGTCGAAAACATGGCCCGCCAGATTGTCGATCTGATGGAATCGCCGTGGTAGAGCGGCTCAGGCCGCGACCGTTGCCGTTGTTGCTTCGGTGTTTACGTCGTTCGCTGGCGTCTCGACCCGCGACCGCTGTTGACTTCGTTACGGCACGCCGGTCCTGGTGGGGGGCGACGCTGTCTCCCGCCGCTTGGCCTGCCGTCGCTGTGCTCATGGTGACGGGCAAGCTGATCGGCGACGAGAACTTCGGCTTCGCCTATCTCCGATGGTGGGTCGATCTCGCCAACCGACACGGAGGCCGTTGACCCCTTCTGCGAACGGGAACCGCATCGCGGGTTGGCGCGATCGAACCGTTGGCCTCGCGCTCGCTGATGCGTAAGCTGTGGGGAGAGATACAACGTGGCAACGCCCCCGTCGCCCCGTTCGCCCGCCTCTCCCGCTCCCCCGTCTCCCTTTCCCGCCGCTCATGACGCTTTTGCGACCTCTCGCGCCTCGCATCGCCGCACGATCCGGTGCCGTTCTGCTCGCCTGCGTCGTCAGCGGCGCGTCGGCTTTCGCCGCGGAGCCGGTGGACTTCAATCGCGACGTGCGGCCGATCCTCTCGCAGCATTGCTTCAAGTGCCACGGGCCCGACCCGGCCACGCGCGAGGCCGAGATGCGGTTCGACACGCAGAAAGGGCTGTTCGAGGATCGCGGCGACTCGACCCTCTTCGTTTCCGGCGATCCGGAGCACAGCGAGGCCTGGCGACGGATCACGTCGGACGATGAGTCCGAGCGAATGCCTCCGCCGGAGGCGAAACGCGACCTTACGCCCGCCAAGATCGCGACGATCAAGGCCTGGATCGAGCAAGGCGCGACGTGGGAGCCGCATTGGGCGTTCGTTGCGCCGAAACGGATGGCTCCGCCCGAGGTGAAGCATGCGGATCGGGCACGCAATCCGATCGATCGCTTCGTTCTCGCGCGGATGGAGGCCGCGGGGTTGACCCCTTCGGCGGAAGCCGATCGTTACACGCTCATTCGTCGCGTCTCTCTCGATCTCATCGGCCTGCCGCCGAGCGTTGAAGAGGCCGACGCCTTCGTCAACGACGATCGTCCCGACGCTTATGAACGTCTCGTCGATCGGTTGCTCGCCTCGCCCCATTACGGGGAGCGCTGGGCGAGGCGCTGGCTCGATCTGGCGCGCTACGCCGACACGAACGGTTACGAGAAGGATCGTCCTCGGAGCATTTGGCCGTACCGGGACTGGGTCATCGACGCGATCAACGCCGGGATGCCCTTCCACAAGTTCACGGTGAAGCAGCTCGCGGGCGACATGCTGCCGAACGCGACGACCGACGATCTCATCGCGACCGGCTTCCATCGCAACACGATGCTCAACGAAGAAGGCGGCATCGACCCGCTGGAGTTCCGTTATCACGCGATGACCGATCGCGTGGGGACGACGGGCACCACGTGGCTCGGCCTGACGACCGGCTGCGCACAATGCCACGATCACAAGTTCGACCCGATCTCGCACCGCGAATATTTTGGACTGATGGCGTTCCTCAACAATGCCGACGAGCCGGAACTGCCGCTTCCCGATCCGGAACGCGAGGCGCTCGCCGCCGCGAATCTCGAAAAGGCCGACCGGCTGCTGCGGGAGCTTCCGTCGCATTGGCCGCTCGACGAGGACGCTGGCTGGCGAACGGCCTCGATCGTCGAGGTGAGCGCCGCGAGCGGGCAGAAGTTCGACGTCCTCGACGACGGCTCGTTTCTGGCCGCCGCCCCCGGTCCCGATCGTGATACATACACCGTCGTCGTCGAGACGGAGTCGCCACGCGTCGATCGCCTGCGGATCATGGCGCTGGCTCACGACAGCTTGCCCAGCCGCGGGCCGGGCCGCGTCGCTCACGGCAACTTCGTGCTCTCCGAAGTCGCGGTCATTGCATCGCCGCGATCACAGCCGGGCTCGCGGACGCCCGTCACCCTTGAGTCGGCCGTCGGCGACGTCGAGCAAAACGGTTTTCCGGCCGCCGCCGCGATCGACGGCGATCCCGCCACCGGCTGGGCCGTACACGTGCCGGACAAGCCGCTGAACGCCGACCACATGCTCACGCTCGCGCTCGCCAAGCCGGTCGAGCATCCCGGCGGCACGCGCTTCGTGTTGACGCTCCGCCAGGAGCACGGCGGCAACCATACGATCGGCCGCATTCGAGTGGAAGTGCCGACGGAGACGGCCGGAGCGAAGCCCGATCGCTCCCGACTCGTGGAACGAGCCTTCCAAGAGTGGCTCGCGAGCGAGCGGGCCAGCACCGTCGAATGGACATTCCTTCGACCGAGCGAAGCCTCCTCAAACCTGCCGCTGCTCACTCTTCAGGACGACGACTCGATCTTCGTCACCGGCGACACGACGAAGCAGGATCGATATGAGGTGGTGTTCGATCGACGAGTCGCCGCGAGGAACGAGATTGGACGAGAGGGGGACCGGGAGAGCGGGAGACAAGACTCTTCACCCCCTCCCCCACACTCCTCCTCTCCCAATCCCCCGCCTCGCATCACCGCCATCCGCCTCGAAGCGCTGCCCGACGACCGTCTGCCCGCCGGCGGTCCCGGGATGACCTACTACGAGGGCACGCCGGGCGATTTCTTTCTGACGGAGTTCCGCGTGACGGACGATGGCGAGCCCATTGAGATCGCGTCGGCTTCCGACAGCTACGCGAAGAACCGCTTCGGAAACAACGCAGCGACGGCGGCGCAGGCCATCGACGGCGACATGCAGACCGGCTGGAGCGTCGACGGCCGACAAGGCGAACGGCACTCCGCCGTGTTCGTCCTCGTCGAACCCGTCGACGCGAAGGCGTTGAACATCGAGATGACCTTCGGCCGACACTTCGCCAGCTCGCTGGGCCGGTTCCGCATTTCGGTGACGAATGGTCTTTCTCCCCTCTCCCCAGGGAGAGGGGTTCTCAAAGCGCGCGATCTCTCGGAAGAGACCGAGCGCCTGCTCGCGAAGCCCGATGCCGAGCTGACTTCCGCCGAACGCTCCGACCTTCGCGACGCCTTCCTGCTGCGCGCCCCCGAGCTTGAGGCGTTTGCGGCGAAGATCCGCGCGTTACGAAAACCGCCCGCGTCGACGACGACGCTCGTGTTCCGCGAACGGCCGGCGTCGAATCCGCGGCCGACCTTCATCCACGACCGCGGCGAGTATCTGCAACCCACCGAAGAGGTGGACGCGATCACGCTCGAGGCCTTGCAGCCCTTTCCCGACGACCGGCCAAGGAACCGTCTCGGCTTGGCGCGCTGGCTCGTTGACGAAGCGAACCCGCTGACGGCCCGCGTCGTCGCCAACCGCCAATGGGCGACGCTGTTCGGTCGGGGCATCGTGGCGACGGTGCAGGATTTTGGCTTCCAGGGAGAGTCGCCGACCCATCCGGAACTCCTCGACTGGCTGGCGATTGAACTTATGGCACATGGCGAACAGGGAATGGGGAACGGCTGGGATGTGAAGCGTCTTCATCGGCTCATCGTCACCAGCGCGACCTATCGGCAGTCATCCGTCGTCTCCTCGGAAAGCCTCGAACGCGATCCGTCGAACGTGTGGCTCTCGCGGGGGCCGCGTTTGCGACTTGAAGCCGAGTTGATTCGCGACGCCGCCCTCGTGTCGAGTGGCTTGCTGTCGCCGCAGATGCACGGCGAACCGGTTCGCCCGCCGCAGCCGGAGGGCGTCACCGAGGCCGCCTACGGCAGTCCGAAGTGGAACGCGAGCGCCGGCGGCGACCGCTATCGACGCAGCGTGTACACCTTCATCAAGCGCACGGCCCCGTTCGCGATGTTCGGCGTGTTCGACGCCCCCAGCGGCGAAGCCTGCACCGCGAAGCGCGACGTGTCGAACACGGCCCTTCAAAGCCTCACCCTGCTCAACGACGTGATGTTTCTCGAAGCCGCGCAGGCCTTCGGTCGCGAGCTGGCGGTGGCGAAGGGAAGTGACGAAGAGCGGGTGACGCTCGCCTTCCGCAGAGTGCTGACACGTCCGCCAACGGATGCCGAGCGTAATCGCCTGCTCGCCTTCGTCGGCTCTCAACGGAAACGCTTCGCAAAGGGTGAACTTGATCCGAAGGCATTCGTTGGAAGCGACGACGCTTCCGTCGAACAAGCCGTCTGGACGGCTCTCGCCCGCGCCCTGCTGAGCCTCGATGAGGCCACGACGCGGGGATAGGTGGTGAGAAATGGGATGTGGTGAAGACATCAAAGCCGCGACCGTATGGGATCGATGACGCGGTTTGTGGAAATGCTTGAAACGAACCACTAAGAGCACAAAGACCTCAAGAGACGGACTTGCGTCCTCCGTGCTCTTTGTGATCTTCGTGGTTCAATTCCGAACGTGAGATCATGTTGACGACATCACGCACGACACTCGACATCGCCCGCCGGCACTTTCTGCGCGACTGCGGCGTCGGTCTCGGCAAAATCGCGCTCGCGGGGCTGTTGACCGACTCATGGCGAGGTCGACCGCTGTCGGCGGCCACGGCGGATTCACCGCTGGCCGTCAGGGACTCTCATTTCCCCGGAACGGCGAAGCGGGTCATCCATCTCTTCATGGCGGGGGCGCCGAGTCAGCTCGACCTGTTCACGCCGAAGCCCACGCTCGCGCGGCTCGAAGGCAAGCCGCTGCCCAAGAGCGTCATCGGCGACCAGCGCTACGCGTTCATTCGCCCCGACGCCGCCGTGCTCGGCCCCCGGTTCAAATTTGCGAAGCACGGAGAGAGCGGCGCGACGATCTCGGAAGTCCTGCCGCACCTCGCGAACATCGCCGACGACGTCTGCTTCGTGCGAGCCGTCACGACGGACCAATTCAATCACGCTCCGGCCCAAATCTTCTTCAACACCGGCTTTTCGCAGCCCGGCCGACCGTCGCTCGGGTCATGGGTGACGTACGGGCTTGGCGCCGAGACTCAAGACCTGCCCGCATTCGTCGTGATGAGCACCGGCAGCGGCTTGTCGGGCGGCAGCGCCCTGTGGTCGAGCGGTTTTCTGCCGACCCTCTACGCCGGCACTCGACTTCGCAGCCAGGGCGACCCGATCCTCAACGTCACGAATCCCGCCGGCGTCGATGCGCGGCTGCAAGGCGACACGTTCGATCTCGTGAATGATCTGAATCGACAACGGCTCGGTGCCGTCGGCGATCCGGAGATCGCGACCCGCATCGCCTCGTTCGAGATGGCCTCGCGGTTGCAGACGTCCGCCCCCGAGCTCACCGATCTCGCGGGCGAATCGAAGCAGACGCTCGACCTCTACGGCTGCGATCCCGGCAAGCCGAGCTTCGCGCGGGCCTGCCTGCTCGCGCGCCGCATGATCGAGCGCGGCGTACGCTTCGTGAATATTTATCATGAAGGCTGGGACGCTCATAGCGACGTCGAAGGCAACAGCCGGAACAACTGCAAAGCCACCGATCAGGCCAGCGCTGCGCTGATCGCCGATTTGAAACAGCGGGGGCTGCTCGACGAGACGCTCGTGATCTGGGGCGGCGAGTTCGGACGCACGCCGATGGTGGAGACGAACCCCGCGCTCGGCCGATCGCTCGGCCGCGATCACCACCCGCAGGCGTACACGATCTGGATGGCCGGCGGCGGCATCAAGGGCGGCATGTCCTTCGGCGAGACCGACGACTTCGGTTTCCACCCCGTCGAGAACGGCGTGCACGTTCACGATGTTCAGGCGACGGTCCTGCATTGCCTCGGCTTCGACCACGAACGCCTGACGTACCACCACGCCGGCCGCGACTTCCGCCTGACCGACGTGCATGGCAAGGTCGTGCAGGACCTGCTGGCGTGACGGCGCCGCGTCGAGCGGCCGCTACTCCTCTTCGACAGCCTCTGCCCCCCGAGAGGATGAGCCTTCCGCGGCAGCCGGGTCCGTCTCGACGAAACGGTACATCAGGTCCGGCACCTTGCGGCGGCTGATCGACGCGGCGACCGCCGCTCGCAGCCTGGGCGCGTTCGCGTGCAGCCGCGTCGTCACTTCCACCGGGTCGGGACGCAGGTCCTTCGTCAGCGGCACGACCGTGACCATCAGGCGGTCGGCGTCGGGCGCCGGCTCGACCTTGGCGACGTAGAGCATGCGCAACTGGTCGTCGTCCAACTCGCCGGTCAGCACGTACTCCAACGTGTGACGCACCTGCTCGCAGAGCTGCAGCGTCTTGCGATCGGGCCGGCGAGGGACATCGCCGAACTTCGACACGCTTCGTCCGCGGCGAACCGGTTTCTTCGACATCGTGACGCTCCGTCGGCTAGGGCGGGACGCTCGGCGGGAGCGTCCGCAGAACGCAAAGTCGCCGCGCACTCTATCGGAGCCGGAGAGCCGGTCAATGGGTAGCGACGAAGTCACGGCTTCACCCGCTTACAACTCCACCCGCCAGCGTCGATCGAACCAGCGGTCGATCGCGGCATGTACTTCGTCAGGTTCGATCGCGGCGGATCTCGGAGTGTATCGCAGGTGCAGGGGATTACGACGAAACGAGTCGGTAGGACGTCTACCCCGCCGCAAACCGGTCATGCGACTGCGGCCATCATTCGTTCCACAAAGCACGGCTTGATCGAGGCGATGGTGATCGTCGAGGCGAGGTAGATTCCGGCAGTCACAAGCCAGTCGGTGTTGGAGAGACCTTGGGGCTTATCGAGGGCGCTCGCCAGCAGCACGATCGCAGCCGCAGCGCCGTAGCAGGTGTAGATGAATGTGCGATGGGCCCACCGTTCGTTCGGTTGACCGACGAGATTCCAGAGGGCGAACGCCAGGCAGAACACGATCGCATAGCCAAATAATCGCGCGAAGCCGTGGGAGGCCGGCAGGCGGTGGATGCCGACCGCGATCACTCCGGATGCCGCGAACGTGATCGTGAGCACGGTCGCTTGCAGACGGGGATGCCCCGCCAGGGCGAGCGACACAAGTGCTGTGACGAAGAGAGCAAACACCGATCGGGCGAGGATGACGTCGGACATCGGTTCTCCTTCTTGTGACGTCAGTATGACGTCGGGGGACGGTTTCGCGAAACGAACTGGACCGCAGGGTGCGGCCAGTCCGTGCCGGGATTTGGCCGGCTTGCGTCAGCAACAAGATGTTCCACCATGCGTCCTCGATGGGCGCCAGACTCTCTGTTTCAGGGGCGGCACCCAGCGCGGCCTGCTGAGAGACGCCGGGTGTCACTGGCAGGTCGCCAGTGCGATCGGGCTTTCAACGTGGAAACGGTCTTGGTTCAACCGCTGCTTGGAATCCGTTGCGTCGATCTCGGTCGAAGCACATGGGTCGAGGCAAGGTGGCTCGCACTGGTGATACGCCAGTGGCACCTAACGCAGGTCACGACTCGTCGCGACGGCGGCTTCGTAGTTTCTTCGAAACTGCCAAACGGCTTCGAGGAGCTCCTCGTCCGCGGCGTCCCACAGTCCGCGCCCGTGAAGGTCGGAACACAGTTCACCGACGGCGGCCATCAGTTGGCCGCCACGCATCTCGGGGATCAGGGTCGACAATTCCTGGAACGCCGCGAACAGTTCCGCGCGTGTTTCGTGCTCGCTCATATTCGATCCCTTACGCAGGCGGAGCCGGGCCGATCCCGGCGATAACGACCGATCACGATCACAGGCACCGTTTCACCGGGAGCCAGCTTCGCGATCCGGGTTGCCCGCGTCACCCCGTCCGAGATTTCGAGGGCTCCATTGGGAGCTTCGTACACGAGGATCGGAGGCATGCCGTCTTTCGATGAGCCGAACCGCCGAATCTGCTGTTGCAGCTTCCATGGATCAGCCCTGCCGATCCGACTCGGCGGGAGCCGCAACTCTCCCGAATCGACCTCGCGGATCGGCAGGCTCGTCTCATTCAGAAGACGTCGCCGAGCCGCCGGCTGCCATGCTTTCACGCCGCGAAGGCGGCGGGTGAGCAGGCGAGCGCGGAGAAAGGGGTGCGATGGTCGGGCACCCGTGACCGGCGGATTCGGAACGCGTGCTCCGCCTTCGCATGCCGGCATTCGCCGCGAGGGCATGGCACACGGGGAGATTGGTCCACGACGCAGACGGTGATAGTTTGCTTGTGCAGGTGTGTCTCCTATTGTGGAAACGGGAATTCGACACTCCACGTTGACCACGCGCCAAAGCACACACCTAACCGGCCCGACCTGCCTCTCATCGAGCCACTCCGCCGGACTGGGTGCGTGTTTCTCTTCTGTGATCGTCCGGGGGCGAGAGATGCCTAAGGGAAACAAAAAGGAAGCGAGGCATCCGGCATGGCTCGGTCCGTTGTTGCTTGTTGCGTCACCGGTCCTGGCCGTGGGGTTCGCTTTCGTTCTCGCTCGCTTCTATGACGCCGTTCTGATCCCGGTTTCGGTTGAGTTCATCCGATACACAACGATCTTCTATCTGCTCAACTGGGTCGCGGGCAGCGTCTTCGCCGGTCTCGGTTCCGCAGTCGGCGGCGCGTTCATCGCCCCCAGTCCCCGAGCCCGGTGGGAATGGCCGCGTCACGTTCGGGCGTTCGTTGCGTTTGTCGCCGGCGTGGCCGGTTACGCACTCCTCAGCCTGATCCTGTACATGCTTCTGGCCGCGTATTTCATGATGTTCCGCTTTGTCTGACAGGTAGTCCGCTGAGTGGCACGCAACGCCATGAACCATTTTCCGTAACCGCCGGAATTCACGGGCTTTCTTGCATCGGGTGGCCGGTGGCTGGAGGACGAACGTCCGAAGCCCCGGCCGCATGTCTGACAGGCGGCTTGGTCGTCAACCTGTGAACGCCGGGGCTTCCCTGCGTTCGTCCGGCTGCCGCCGGACTCACTTCGGTCCAGCTCCGGCCACACGAATTCGCATTTAGATACAAAACAACATTCGGAGTGAGAAAAGTCCCGATTGCTCTTCCCGCGCCTCTCTACCTGAGAGAGGTTGGATGCTGGTTCGGGTTTTGAGCGGCGAATTCTAGACACCGCCGATCATGCTGGCCCGAGCAAGTCCAATTCGACGTGGTGCCCGGCCTTGTGTCGGTCCATGGCGATCGAGAGCAGATGACCAAACCCGGGGCCTTTGTCGGCAAGAGCGCTTGTGCTCGAGAGCGGCATCCCCCGGCG
>JACCRE010000090.1 GCA_013813775.1 Planctomycetaceae bacterium | reverse complement strand
CCTCTCACCCCTGACCCCTCTCACCCCTGACCCCTCTCACCCCTGACCCCTCTCCCCAAGGAGAGGGGGACTGGATTCGTGAGCCGCAGCAAAGAGATGCGATTTTGTCCCGACGTCTAAGGACGTGTAAGTTCGTGGTCGAGCCGTCGTCTCGGTCGCGACCATCTGCCGCCTGTCCTATAATCCGCCGGCTCGGATCATCGTTCTGACGCGACTCTCCCCGCATGGCTCGCTTCTTCAAGTTCAAAACTTCGGAAGACCTCGCCGCGGAGGCGGTCAGCCTCGGAGTCGAGCTGAAACTGAGCGACGACCTGACGCCCCTCTTCCAACCCGTGCAGGTCGCCGATCGCGTTGTCGCGAACCGGCTGGCCGTGCAGCCGATGGAAGGATGTGATGGCACGCGCGACGGACGTCCCGACGAACTGACGTATCGCCGTTATCGCCGTTTCGGAGCCGGCGGCGCGAAGCTGATCTGGGGTGAGGCGACGGCGATCAGCGACGAAGGCCGCATGAATCCGCGTCAGTTGTGGATCAACGGCAAGACGGTCGGCGATCTTGCCCGCATGCTCGAAGGCTGCCGCACGGCACATGCCGAAGCCGTCGGCAACACCGACGGGCTACTGGTCGGACTGCAACTCACTCACTCCGGCCGTTGGAGCTACGAGCGGCCGTTGCTGGCGACGCGCGACTCGCTGCTCGATCCGCTCACGATCGATAAATCGACGGGGCGAACGATCGATGCAGCGTATCCCCTGTTGACCGACGACGACCTTAAGCGAATCGAAGACGAGTATGTCGCGGCGGCGAAACTCGCATCGACCGCCGGTTGCGACTTCATCGACTTGAAGCAATGTCATCGCTATCTGCTCAACGAGTTGCTGGCCGCCGTGAACCGGCCGGGTCCGTATGGCGGAGACCTCGAGAACCGCACGCGACTCATCCGCAATGTCGTCGGCCGCATCCGAGACGAGGTGCCCGAACTGATTCTCGCGAGCCGCATGAACGCTTACGACGGCGTTCCCTTCCGCAAGCGAGAGGACGGCATCGGCGAGCCGGTCTCGCATCGCTTGCCGATCGAGTGCGGCTTCGGAACCGACAAAGATGATCCGTCGCGCGAAGATCTCGCTGAACCGATCGAAGTCGCGCGGCGGCTGGTAGCGTGGGGCGTGTCGCTGCTCAACGTCTCCGCGGGCAATCCCTATGCGAGTCCGCACTTGGTGCGGCCCGCCGAGAATCCGCCGATCGATGGCTACGACGCACCCGAACATCCGCTGATCGGCGTCGCCCGACAGTTCCGCATCACGCAGGCGATTCAGCAGGCGGTATCGATCCCCGTCGTCGGCAGCGGCTACAGTTGGTTGCAGGACTTCGCGTTTCTCGCCGGAGCGGCGAACGTCGCCGCGGGGGACGTCGCCATCGTCGGTTACGGCCGCGGAACGTTGTCGCATCCCGATTTCGCACAAGCGCTTTCGGAGCAGGGAAAGCTCGATCGCAAACGCGTCTGCCGCACGTTCTCGTACTGCACCAATCTGATGCGGACGAAAGATCATCCGTTGGGCCAGTACGCGACCGGATGTCCTCCGTTCGACAAAGAAGCCTACGGCGAACTCTGGAAAGAAGCCCAGGCGAAGCTACTTGCAAGATCGAGACAGCTGAAGACCTGAACGACATCGCGCATTTCAGGTTTTCACCCACGAACAGAGAGGATAAAAAAGAGGAAAACGGGCTTTGACGCCTCGATCAATGTGGGTATAACGTCGTCAGAGAATCATCCGTGTGTTGGGTGGGTTTTGTTGCGGGCTGTCGTCATCCCCCCTCCGGCACACAGCGCACCCGTCGGTGACCCCGACGGGTGCGTTTGCATTTAACGAGGTCGACGAGCCAGTCTCCACGCATCGAGGTCAGTGTGGTTACAACGTGCTGCTCGTGTGCCACTGGCTCCGCCAGTGCTGATGGAACTTGGTTTCTCACGAACGCACTGGCAAAGCCAGTGGCGCCCTCACCGTCAGCCGTGGCAGATTGCGAGCGCGTGAACGAAGCCATGTCGACGCAGTCCGCCGCGCCGCCGACCGTGATCGTCGTGCATGCGAAAGAAAAACGCAGCAAGTGCAGCGTGGAACCGTTGCGCGGCCGACCTGGATTCGCCTTCTGGAAGTGGCCTCGTCGCGGCGCCGAATCACTCGACGGCTACGTGAGGCTCGGCGTCGGCGGGCCGCAGCTCTCGCATGCCGATCGTGAGCGCGGGTTGCTTGTGCTCGACGGAACCTGGCGTCTCGCGAGCAAGATGGAGCCGGATTTCGCCGCGATTCCCGTGCGCGGTCTGCCGCCGCATTGGAAGACCGCGTATCCGCGCGTCTCGAAGCTGTCTGAAGACCCTTCGGCAGGTCTGGCGACGATTGAAGCAATCTACGCGGCCTATGTCGCACTTGGTCGTGACACGACAGGGCTGCTTGACGAGTACCGGTGGAAGAATGAATTCCTGCGTCTTAACGAGATCGAGAAGTGATCGAGAACAACGACGCCGAGGGGTTGCAACCCCTCGGCGTCGTCGCAGAACAATCATCGCAGCGGCATCACGGTGGCCAGCAGGAGCGTCATCGCGAAACCGGTCGCGCCGAGGACGCACAGCAGCGGCGTCCACGTCTTCAGGCCTTCGGCTTCCGTCAGGCCGCCCATCTTCGTGAAGACCCAGAAGCCGGAGTCGTTCATCCACGAGCCGACCAGTGAGCCGCTGGCGATCGAGGTGGCGAGATAGACGGTATGAAAGGGCAAGCCGCCGGCGCCGACGGTCGAAGCCAACATGCTCGACGCGATGATCATGGCGGCCGTGCTGGAGCCTTGTGCGATCTTGAGCACCGCCGCGAGCGTGAAGCCGATCACCAGCCACACGATGCCGCTGGTGCCGCTGTCGCCGGTCGTGAACAACTGCTGAATCGCCGGCCCGACCTGCGCGGCTTCGAGCATTTTGCCGAACGCGACTCCGGCGGCGGTGATCAGGATGATCACTCCCGCGCTCATGAGCGCCGTTTCGACCTGTCGTGAGACTTCGTCTTTCGTCGGCCTGCGTTTCGTCACGTAAAGCCCCACCGCGATCGCCGCCGAGAGCAACAGGGCGAGGTTCGGATTGCCCACCACCGCCGCGAAGTCGGACCAGTCGCGCAACTGAGTCTGCCAGACGTGCGGCCGAACGAATTCCGGAAAGGCCGCTTCCAACAGCGCCCGATTGCGGCGTTGCAGCTTCGCGGTCGAGAGCGTGTTGACGTTCTCGGTGGCCATTCGCTCGGCGAGCTTGATGCGTTCGAGCCGCGCACGCTCCTGCGGATCGGTCGTCTCACCAAGAAGGCGATCGACCTTCCAACCGGCGAGCAGTACGCTTTCGAACGCCGCCGGATCGAAGAAGTCCTTCTGATCGAGCAGGCGATTCAGGTCGGCGAGTCGCCTCGCCTCGGCGGACTCGTCGAGCGGCTCGTTCCAAGCGTCGGAGTCGCCCAATTTCGATTGGATGAACGCTCTCGGCGATCCCTCCGGCGCTTCGAACAGGGCCTGTCGAAAACCGGACCAGTCGGTGATGTCGCCTGTTCGGAACTTCGCCGCACCTTCCGCGTCGGCGAGCGCGGAGAGAGCCGTCGAAGCCGCGATTAGCAACACCGGCAACAACACCGGCAACAACGACGGAATCAGCGGCGGCAGAGCTTCGTCGGGCAACGGTTCAGGATCGGGACGGTCGGACAGAGGCCGCATCGGAATCGGCATCACGCGATCCATGATCGAGCCGAAGGCGAGCCCGACCACCGCGGCGGGAAACGCGATCAACGCACCCACGCCGATCATCACACCGAGATCGATATTCAGGTTCGCGGCGATCGTCAGCGGCCCCGGCGTCGGCGGAACGAGCGTATGCGTCACCGCACCGCCCGCGGCGATCGCGAGCAGGCACTTCAGATAACTTCCGCCCGTGCGTCGATAGAAGCTGCGTGCGAGCGGCACGAGCAGATAAAAAACCGTATCGAAGAAGACCGGGATCGCGAGAACATAGCCGCTGCCGAGCAACGCCCAGGGAGAGCGCTTGACTCCGAGCATGCGCAGGAAGGCGCGCACGACTCGATCGGCCGCGCCGCTGTCCATCATGCACTGACCGATGACCGCCGCGAGCGCGATCACGATGCCGATGCTCGCGGCCGCGCCGCCGAAGGCCGTGGCGACCCGACTGATCTTGTCGGCCGTCTCACCGGGCGCCAGCAGGCTGACGGTGATCGCCGCCGTCAGCAATGCGAGAAAGGCATTGACCCGCAGGACAAGGATCATCCCGAGGACGATCGCGATGCCCAACCCGAGAATCACCAACGGCGACAGCGTCATGCGTCTCCCCTGCCCAAAGATTTCGTGGGTCGGAGGATCGCATAAGCCTCGGCCGATCGCAACAAAGGCTGCAAAGCGTCGACCAGCCGACGCAAGTCATGCGTCCGCCTGTACGTCGGCAGACCAGACAGACGCTCGGACGCTCAGCTTCGTCCGCGGTTCGCGTTACTTAAGCCCACGAGTCGCAGGCTTCCGGGATCTCATCGCCCGAGCCGATGTCATCGTTCCAGTGGCCCTCCGGCGGAATGTCCTTGTGGGTGCAGGTGACGCGGTGTCGCGACTCCGAGACTCGCTCGGTGAACGTCTGAAACCAGAGCATGTTGCGCACGTTCGGCCGCGGATCCAACACGTACACTTCGATGCCCCGCTCTTGCCATTCGCAGAGCATGTTCATGAAGCCGCTCGGCAGGCAGCCGACGTGCGACAGATCGAGACTGATGCGACGCTGGCCTTCGAATACCAGCCCCGAGACGACCTCTCGCAGGCGAACGAGATCTCCGTAGTCCCAAACGTTGGCTTTGCCCAAATCGATCAAGGCGATGCCGTCGCGTTCGCCGACGACCATCTGCCGACGTTTTCGGGCGTGCCACCGGTCATCTCGTTTGCGCGATTTCATATCGCCTCTCCGGGAGTGCCGGTGGTGATGCGAGCGGAACAAGGCTCGACAGGCTGGAACGCAAATCGAATGCCGTTCGGTCGCCGCACCGGCATCGCGTCGCGTACTATTGTCCCACAAGTGGGCCGTGACAGGTGTCGGGTGCGAACGCCGGACGGTCCCTGGGGAATATTCCGAAGCATGGCTGCGTGATGAAGCTCTGGATCGATGCCGACGCCGCGCCGGGGGACATCAAAGAGGTCGCGTTTCGATCAGCGACCCGTCTGTCGCTGCCCACGGTGCTCGTGGCGAACCAACCGCTTTCGACGCCCCGCGGCAACGCCTTCGTCATTGCCGTTCAGGTGGAAGGGGGTCCGAACGTCGCTGACGCCTACATTGCCGAGCACGCCGGACCGGGCGACGTCGCGATCACGGCCGACATTCCCTTGGCCGCCGCACTTGTCGCAAAGAACGTGTCCGTCATCGACCCGCGCGGCACTGAATACACCTCCGACAACGTCGGTTATCGATTGGCGTCGCGTGACTTGATGGACGAACTTCGCGGTTCGGGCGCCGTCACCGGAGGGCCGCGTCCGTTCGGTCCCAAGGACAAACAGATGTTCGCCGCGACGCTCGACCGCGTGCTCACTCGTGCCATGCGCAAGCGGTAAGCGTTCGTCGTCAGCCGCCTGAGGCCGCTTCCGTCAGAAACGGCTTCAGAAAGCGAACGATCGAGGCGTGATCGACGACGAGGCCCCATCCGGCGGCGGGATCGTTGCCATAAATCAGCCCGACGAGCCGGTCCTCGAACGTGACCGCGCCTCCGCTCTCGCCCGACCGAAACGTCGTGCGCACATAGAAGCGTTGTGGCGCCCAGGCGAGAGCGCCGTCCGCCAGCGGAAGCGCGTGACGCAGCTCCGTCGGACGCAGGCAATACGTGCGGCCACCGATCAGGCCGTGCGTCGCGACCTTCGCGGCGTTCGGCGGCTTCGCCTGACTCACTTTCACCGCCTGCAAGGCGCTAGCCGAACGAATGCGAACGAGAGCGAGATCGCTCTCGTCGTCGGCGGCGATCACGCGGCCCTTCTGCCATTCGCCAGCGGCGAACACGCTCGGTTCGGCCCGCTTGATGTCCTCGCCCGCATCGATCACGTGGGCGTTCGTAAGCACGTACCAGGTTCCGGAGTTCGCTTCTCCGACGACCACCCCCGACCCGCGTTGCTCGCCGATTTTGGTCGTATCGGTCCCGGCCGCCGGCACGGGGTCGCCGCGAAAATAATCGACTCGCACCGCCACGTAGGGACTGGGCGGATCGGCCGAAAACGCAGCGGAGCAAACCAACGCAACGCCGCAGGACGCAACAGCCGGAATCAAGCGCATCCGTCGCGAAGCCTCTGTTCAAGTACGATCCGCTCGGCGGCGATCGCGCTCGCCGCCGAGCTCAACTCGGCAATTGTACGCGGGGGGCTTCGATTCGGCACGGTGTGACGGACTCAGCCTTTGCCGCGACGAACCTTGTAGTTGCCGCGCGTTTCATCCCAATCGAGACGCAACAGCTTCTTCTCGTCGAGATCTTCCAGCAGATCCGAAAAGCTGTCGTAGCCGTAGTAACCTTCGTTGAAGCTGGGATAGACGCGGCGGATCGCCTGCTTCAGCATCGAGCCCCACAGGACATCGTAATCCTGCTCGAGCGAGTCGAGCACTTCCAGCACGCGGTCCTGCGCCTCCTGCATGCGTTCCTGCTCCGACTTGCTGCCGATCTGCGAGGACGGCTCGGGCACAGTCGGATCATTCTTGACCACCTTGCCCTTCGCGGGTTCTGCTTTCGCGGCGCCGGAACGCGCCGGGGCCGACTTCGCAGGCTTGCTGCGCTCGGCGGGCGTCTTCTTCGCGGCGCGGATGAGGTCGTCGTAATACAGGAACTCGTCGGAATTCGCGACGAGCAGGTCCGACGTCGAACTCTTCACGCCGCAGCCGATCACCCGCTTGTTGTTCTCTTTGAGCTTCGAGACGAGCGGCGAGAAGTCGCTGTCGCCCGAGATCAGCGCGAAAATGTCGATGTGCCCCTTGGAATAACAGAGGTCGAGAGCGTCGACGACCATGCGAATGTCGGCGCTGTTCTTGCCGCTCATCTTGCTTTGCGGAATGTCGATCAACTCGACGCCCTGGCTGTGAAATTCGCGCACGGCGTCTTGATAGTGGCTCCAGTCGCAATAGGCTCGCTTGAAGACGATGCGTCCCTTTTCAAGCAGCCGCTTGAGCACGAGATCGATCTGAAACCGACCGACCTTCATGTCGCGCACGCCGATCGCGAGGTTCTCGAAATCGACGAACACGGCGATCAGCGGTTCTTCGGAATTGACAGACATAGGCGGCGATCCATCGATGGTGCAGACTCAACGAGCCGCGAGTGTAAACACCCGCCCTCGAAGCCGGAACTCCGGCCGGGTCGGCACCGCCGACGTCCCACGGGACGTAATCGATCGCTGGTTGATGGTTGATGGCCAATGGCCGGTGTCTTTCAGCGTCCTTTCATTCTGACTCCTGTGCTCTGTTTCCTGACTCCCATCTCCTGACTTCTCTTTTCTCCTTCCCGAAGGAAAGAGAGGAGCGCGCTCCTCCGCCTGTGCGACGCGGC
>JACCRE010000076.1 GCA_013813775.1 Planctomycetaceae bacterium | reverse complement strand
CGCACGGTCGCCGACGGTCACGCCCCGTTCATCGCGCCAGATCTCGACAAGCTTCCCTGGAAGATGAACGGCGAGTGGAAGGAGTTCCATCTCGTTTGCACGCCGGTGAGTCGCGAGTTTCTGCCCGGCACGTGGATCAACCTGTACGGCTACAACGGCAGCACGCCGGGTCCGACGATCGAGGCCATCCAGGGCGACAAAGTACGCATCGTCGTGCACAACGAACTGCCCGAGGCGACCACGCTGCACTGCCACGGCCTTGAGTTGATGGTGCAATTCGACGGCAGCGACACGCTCACGCAGAACCCGATCGAGCCGGGAAAGAGCTTCGTTTACGAACTCGATCTGCACGAAGCCGGCACGTTCTTCTATCACTCGCACAACGCGATGCAGGAAACGTTCGGCATGGTGGGCTGGTTCATTATCCACCCCCGCGTGCCGTTCGATCCGCCGGTCGATCGAGACTTCGGACTGATCTTCCAGAACTTCCGCGTCGACCCGATGCAGACCGTCGTCGACAGTTGGAACATGGACTTCAACTGGCACACGATCAACGGCCGCAGCGGGCCTTATACCACGCCGCTGGTGTGCCGACACGGCGAACGGGTGCGTGTCCGCATCATGGACTTCAGCCCCACGCAGCATCACCCCATTCACGTGCATGGCCACACCTTTTGGGTGACCGGTCACGAAGGTGCAAGGATTCCGAAGTCGGCGTGGATTCCGCGGAACACCGAACTCATCGCCGTCGCTCAGGCGAGCGACTTCGAGTTCATCGCCAATAACCCCGGCGACTGGATGTTCCATTGCCATATGACGCACCACATGATGAATCACATGGTGCGGCACGTGGGGCCACGCATTCGCGAAGCCGCCAAGGTCGACGAATACCTGGCCGATCTCGAAACGCGGCCGTCGGTGAAGTTCCCGCACACCGACAAAGGCTTCGACGTGCCGGGTTATCCTCAAAGCATGATGCTCTCGCACCACATGATGTCCGAGGCCGAAATGCGGCCAATCATGATGCGCCGTGAAGTGCGGGGCATGCGACAGAACTGGAGCATGTCGATTCACGGCCTGATGACGGCCCTCCGCGTGCTGCCCGACGATCTCTACCACCGCGTGATGGAGACTGACGAAGACATTCCCGACGGTGCTGTGTTCGAAGAGATCGTCCGCAGGTTCGGTAAGCCAGCGATGTACGAACCGGCGAAGATGATGCACTCCATGCCCGGGCGGAACGATGCAGGACATGAAACCGTATATTAAGATGTCGCAGCCGCACACTTCACATTAGCCGCACACTTCACTTTACCAGAGGACAGCGACTGCCGATCGTCTCGGACGGCAGGGACTTTGCCGAAGTGTTCATCTCTTTCGGCAAGTAACTTCAGCGTCGTGATTCAGGCTTGGTTGAGTGCCAAGACGATATTCGTTCTCGACGCGTGCCACGCCGGGATGATCCCGGCGAGCAGGCCGGTGAGGGCGGCGATGACGATGCCCGTCAACCCGAGTGAGACGGACGGCTGAAAGGCGATCGTCACTCCCTCGGCTCCGACGGCGAGACCGCCCCAGGCCAGCACCGCCAGTGCGACGAGCGTACCTACCACGCCGCCGGCGAGGCAGATCAACAGGCTCTCCGAGACGACGAGCCGAAACACCCGCCCCGGCCGGACGCCGATCGTTTGCAGCACGGCGTGTTCCTTCACTCGATCCTGCACCGCCATAACGGTTGTCGTCGCCACAAGTGTGAGGACGAGGCCAACGCAGGCGTAACCCAGCCAGTGGGCGAAACCGATGAGGTCGACAAGATCGGAAAGGGTGCTTGCTTGGAACGCGCCTTTCCTGCGAGTCGTCGTGGCGACAGGACCGGCTGCAAGCGTTTCATCGATCGCCTTCGCGACGGTGTCCGGATCGGCGTTCTCATCGAGATACGCTTCGTGCATCGTCACAAGGCCGGCCGCATCAAGTCCTCGCGTGTACTGCAGGAATTCGAGACTCGTGTAAGCGAGGTTTTCTTCGGCCGCGACGGGCGACTCAAAAACGCCCGCGACCTGCGTCGAGAGATCGCCGATCGAGAAAGTATCACCAACAGCGAGACGCCGTCGGCGGGCAAGATTGGCTCCAATCAATGCGGAGTCGTGTCGGCTCTCGAAAGTCGACCAGTCGCCCGCAGTCAGCATCAGGCCGCGGTTCTTTCGAAGCTGTGCCGGCGAAGCTCCGTTGAAGACAACGATGTCGAGGCTCGCCCGACAGTTGTTCGTCCACACTTGCACCGGCATCACGTCTTTGACGCCCGGGACCTTTCGAATCGTGTCGGCATAGTCCTGCGGCAGACGGCTGCTCGTGGGACAGAAGCGATTCTCTTGAAACACGATCAGCGTGCGATCGGCGTCGCCGCCGGAGGTCAGCCGTTCCAGTCCTTCCTGAACGGCTCCCACGAAGCAGAACACGAACAATGCGACCGCCGCCCCACCGGCCGTGAGAAACGTCCGCATGCCGTGCCGCCAGAGACCTTTGACGACGTAAGGCGCGAAGCTGAACATCTTATTGACTCCAATCAAGTAATCCTGACGACCAGTAAGCCGCGGATCAGCCCGCGGTGATCGCCTTCCGGCCGTTGCCGGTGTTCGCGGCTCGGCCGTTGAGTTCGATGAGCTTTCCGCCTTCCAAACGGAGCCGTCGTGTGGCGAGATTGGCGACCTCGGCATCGTGCGTGACCATCAGGATCGTCATGCCGAGTTCCTCGTTGAGGCGGACGAGTAATTCCTGAATCTGCACGCTCGTCGCCGCGTCGAGGCTGCCGGTCGGTTCGTCGCCCACGACGAGCGTCGGATTCATCACGATCGCGCGAGCGATACCGACACGCTGTTCCTGTCCGCCCGAGAGTTGTCGCGGGTAGTGATCGGCTCGATCGGTTAGCGACACCGCTTCAAGCGCCAGCTCCACTCGCTCGCGGCGCTCGGCTTTCGACATCGAGACGAGTAGCGTCGGCAGCTCAATGTTTTCGTAAGCCGTGAGCACGGGCACCAGATTGTGCGTTTGAAAGATGTAGCCCAGGTGCTCCGCACGCCAGTCGGCGAGCTTCGATCGCGAAAGCTTCGTGACCTCGGTTCCGCCGACGGTGATCGTTCCCGAGTCGGGCCGGTCTATTCCGGCAACGGCGTTGAGCAAGGTACTTTTGCCAGTGCCGCTCGGACCCATCATCGAGATGAAATCCCCCTTCTCGATGTCAAGATCGACGCCGTCGAGCGGTACGACGGTCTCGCCGCCTTTCTTGAAGGACTTCGTCAATGCACGAATCTCGGCCAACGCCATATCGCTCTCCTCGCTTGTGATTGCTTGATGTCAGGTCCGCACTCAGGCGGATGCGTCTTCACCGGTGATCTCGATTCGATCACCGTCCTCCAGTGATTCTCGGCCGCCGACGATCAGTCGATCGGTGGGCCGTAGACCCTCAGCGACCTCTACAAGACTTTCGGTGCCGGCTTCGCCAAGCGAAACGGAGCGACGTCGAGCAGTGCCATCCGCTGCGGCGACCCACACCGTCCTCGATTCGCCCTCCCCGTCGACGAGCCTTCGGGGCACCAGAATACGCTCTCGCTTCTGTTCTTCTGACGAGGGTTCTTCGTTCGTCGGCGGAGCGAGAAAGGTCGCTTTGACGAGCATTTCCGGCCGAACCGCCTGCGGCGGCGATACGAGAGCGACCTTCACTTCCAACGTGTTCTTTTGCACGTTCGCCGATGACGTCGCCTCTAGCACCATGCCATGAATGGGTTCCACTGAGGCCCCCGTTTCGACAATGACAGGTTGCCCGGGTGTCACGCGCGGCACGTCTTCGAGTCGCACGTCCGCCCGCACTTGAAGCATCGCCGGGTCGTAGAGGCTCACGATCGCCGAGGCTTGTGGATTCGATTGTGCTTCCTGACCGGTGACGAAGGTTCCCGGCCCGGCGACGAGCGCCAGCACTCGGCCATCCATCGGCGATTTCACGACCATCCGCGACATACGGAGTTTCGCGACTTCAAGTGCGACTTCGGCCTGCCTGCGACGCGCTGCGGTCGCTTGAACGTCGGCCTTCGCGGCGGCCAGTCGTTTGCCCTCCTCGATGCGTAAATCGAGTTGTCGCGCGAGCGTGTCTCGTCGGTGTTGAAGAGCCTTGACTTGGCGTGGCAGCGTTTCCTGTCGCGTCTTCAGACCGGCAAGCTCCGCCGCAGCACCGTCTGTCTGGCTTTCCGATTCCTGTAGCGACCGTTCCGCGATGGCGTCACGAGCCGCTCGGCGACCGTCGAGTTGTTGCCGCGCAAACCTTAACCGAGCCTCAGCCGCGTCGATTCGCGACGGCAAACCCGCGAGCTCGGACTCGGTTTCCGCCAGAAGAGATTCGGCTTCGGCGAGCGTGGCCTGCATCGTCAGCGGATTCTGAAACAGTTGTTCTGCAGCAGTCAGTTCCGCCTGCACCTGGCCAACGGCGGCTTCGGCGAGGCTCAGATCCGCCTCCGCGCTCTCGACGGCGAGTTCCGCATCGACGGTGACGAGACGCGCGATCGTTTCGCCGGCTTCGACCCGCTGCCCGGAGACGACGAGCAACTCTTCGACGACTCCGCTGGCGAGCGACGAGACGAACGTCGCCGTTGGCCGAGGTTCAACCCAGCCGGCCGCCTGGAACAACGGTGTTCCGGCCCGATGCACCTCGGCTTGCCGCACGACCACCGGCACGACCGTGACGCGTTTCGTCGGTCGCAGCAGATCGCGAGCCGCCCACCCCGCCATCGTCGCGAAGCCTACGAGGATCAGGCCCGGCAAGACGATCCGCGCGAGAAAACGTCCCCGGCTTTGTCGATGTCGCGGCTTGCGTGTCGCAGACGCCGTCGGTCCACGGTCGAACGCCAGACGGCTCAGGTCGAGGCGGCCTTCGGTTTCGGTGGTCATCGATCTGGCTCGGCATCGGAATGCGGAACAGTGAAGAAAGACTGGCGGACCAACCTGATCCGCCAGGCAATGACCGTGGCATCACGCTTTCTCGGGAGCATGGTCGTCATGCTCATGGTCCGACTCGCCGTGATCATGCCCATCTTCATGATCATGGTGATGGCCGGCTTTCGCTGCGGGCGTCGCCCCCTCAGGGCGGACGAAGATCTGCTCAGCGAGCACGGTCAGATTGCCGGCGTCGTCGCGTTTCGCCTTGCCGCGGACGACGACCACGTTGAGCTCTTTCACGCCCAACAATTGGCGGGCGTCGGTCGCCACGGCTTTGCCGTCTCCGCCGACGAGTTTCACCGTCGCCGTATTCGCCGGAAGCTGGTCGGTCTCGCAGCAATAATCCCAAGGCGTCGGGCACCCTTCGTCGGCCGAGCAATGCGGAACCGCCGGATCGACGATCGTGAACGCCGCGAGACCGTTCACGAACGGTTCCGCACCGCCGCCGATACGGCCCACGAGCGTCACCTCGTCGCCGTCTTCCACGGCCTTTCGAGCCTCGCCGACCCCTTTCGCACCGGCTGGCTCGGCCTTCGCAAGGTAGGCCGCGCCGTCGGCCGAGGGCTTTGTGGTCACCGCAGTGTCTCCGCTTTCCGAGCATCCGGACACTGCGAATGCCAAGGCGGCCAGACCGCCAAGCGTGAATCGAGTCAGCAGCATTTCTCTCTCCTTCAGGTCGTGCCGCTTATGCGGCGGGGGCTATGATTCAAATCGCTTTCAGACTTTCGGCGACAGGCCGGCGAAGTGCCTTGATTGCTGGAGGCACGGCTCCCAGCGCTCCGAGTAGCAAACCGACTCCGCAGCCGATCAGCAGCGCCGCCCCGTCCACCCGCAGGGCGAACGCGCCCATCGTAAAGCGGACGGCGAGGCCGTTCAGCAGCAACAACGCAGCCAGGCCGGCCAGCAGCGAACCGGCGGCGGCAAGCATCGTTCCCTCTTGAATAAGACTCAGCAGCACCGCCCGGCGGCGGTAGCCGATGGCTTGCAACGCCGCGATCTCTCGCGTCCGACCGGCGACGGCTCCATACATCATGTTCAGTCCGGCAAACGATCCGGCGCCGGCGACGAGCAGCACGACCATCCACGCGAGCAATCGCACGGGCTTGTAGTGCTTCTGCATCGAGGCGTAGTACGCCGTCTCAGACGTCGCCTGAATCTCCAAATCCTTGCGCTCTTTGCAGAACAGATCGACCTCGGCCGGCGATGCGCCTTCGGCAAGCGTTAGTGCCACAAGCCCCAAATCCTGTCGCTTGAGTGCCGTCTGAAAATCCGGCAGACGACACCAGAGTTCCGATTCGAAGGCCGATCCGCCCGCGGCGAAGAGCCCGCTGACCCGCCACGAACGACCCTCGAACGTCACCGTTTTGCCGGGTGCGAGATCCGATTTCTCGGCACCGAGCTTGGCATGAGCGAGCCGCCCCGCCATGACTTCGCCCGGTCCCGGCCATTCGCCTTCGACGATCCTGACGTTCTTCCGCACGAGTGCCGCCGCCGGAGTGACGCCGCGGACGAGACCGAGTGCCTGCGGCTTGCCTTTCGCTGTGATCCGCGTTCCGAAATAGAGTTCCGGCGAGACGTACGACACGCCCGATCGCTCGCGAATGCCCTCCAGGCTCGCTTCAAGTATGCCGGCAGTGCGGGCGGGGATCGCGGAGTTCTCCAGATTCTCTTCGGCTCCGAGCGAATAGACGAGCATCACGCTCGGATCGCCGCTGACGGCGAGCGAATCTTCCAGCCCCCGGATGAAGCCGACGACGACCAGCATCAGCAGCACGACCGTCGCCAGCGCGACGAGCGTGAGCAAACTGCGAACCGGGCGGCGTCCGAGGTTGCGGATGCCGTAGTCCCACGGGAGGAGTCGAAGTCGCAACATATTCTTTTCCAAAATGTCGGCCGCGGTTCGGCCAATTCGCGTTCAATGAGCGCAACAGGACCGGCCACGAAGTCCTGCGACGCCTTCACGAACAACCAGCGGCACGATCACAACTGCGGATAAAGGATCGGCCCACGACCAACCGAAGGCTGCGTTCGCCGTGAGACCGATCAGTGTCGAGACCGAGAGCCAGACGCAAGCGAACGTCTGGACCGAATCCGCCCGTAAGGCTCCACTGCCTAACCGCTGAGCGACGCCGAGTTTGACCCAACCGAGAATCGGCATCACGACAAGCGACACGGCCGTCAGCACAATGCCCACAAGACTCGTCTCGGCCTTGGGACCGCTGCCGAGCAATCGTCGTCCGCCGTCGATGACGATGTAGACGGCCAGAAGCAGCAGGATCGATCCCGCGACTCGAGCCGCCCGTCGCTCGACGACTTCGACGCGATCGCTCGACGCCCAGCGGAACTCGATCCATAGCCGCCACGTCACAACCGCGGCACTCACGACTTCGATGCCCGAGTCGATGCCGAAACCGATCAGCGCGACCGAACTCGCGAGCAACCCCGCCGCGATCGCGACGACGCCTTCGATTACGTTCCAGCCAATGAGCGCCGCCTCGACGGCCAGGCCGCGACGCAGCAGATCATGGCGGGAAAGCGGGATAACGCTCATCTGGCTCGTCATTTTACAATGTTGTGCTCAGGTGCAAGGAGGCGGCGGGAAAGGCGATCCCGCCGTCCGACTCCAATGCATCAGGACTTCGGTTTCTCGGTGAACGTGCCGCTGGGGCCGACCAGTTTCTTCGGCGTCTTGCCGATCGAGTCCAGCGCTTCCCACAGCGTCTTCGGCGACAGCGTCATCTTTGGCTCAGGCACGACGGTGACGGTCTTGGCCTTCAAGTCGCAGCGGACTTCTCGAATTCCCTCCATGGGTTCAAGTTTGGCGGTGATGCGCTTGACGCAACCGCCGCACATCTCGCCGACCATGATGATGGTCTCGGTCTTGCTCGGTTTGACGGCCGCCTCCGCAGTCACTGCGTTGGCGACGAAGGCGAGACCGCACAAGACGATCAAGCTGAGAACTTTTCGACGCATCATTTCGGACTCCTTCCAAAAGGGAGACATCATGTTCGGCAAGCGACGCGCATGCCGACGGACAACGCGACAACAGGGATTTCCGTCCGCTGAAGCATGCGCTGCAACGAGACGAAGCCGTTCCAAAGCGCGAGACGCGGCGAGGGAATAGAGGACGATCACAGGAGCCGAACGAACGGCTCAACTGAATCGAACTTCAGGCCTCGGCCGCACTCACGGCGGGTCTTACGTCAAGAATGACGAGATCAGAATGCGCAGCGCGCGGCCGTCTTCCGCACCAAGCCTCGATGGTTCGGTGTCACTGAACGGCGATCGCGTTGCGGAAATCGTATCCACATTCCGTACGGTCACAGGCAGCCGCAAGGCGAAAGCCCAGACCAGCATCAACTGGTCGAGCGAAACAGGATCGCCCGTCACTGCGCCACCGCAAACTCCCTGGCAATGGCAATCGCCGTCATCGCCAGGGCAACAAGGATCGCTCGGCCGCTCCGGCGAAATCGGGGCGGTGTGGCAACATCCGCAGCCGCTCGCCTTCTGTACCGATCGCCCGTCGCTCGCTGGCAAAGTCTGCGTCGCCATACACCGGTACTGGCACAATGCCATTCCGGTCAGCGTGACGACGATGAGGAGCGAGCGAAACATTGCAAAGACGAAACACGCGAAAAAAGTAAGATCCTCGTGTAAACGATAGCCCTCGACTTTGATCGGCACAACCCCGTCTCGCGATGAAAGAGTTTCATGACGCTCCTGAATGTCTTTTCAATCAAGTCTTCCGTGAGCACTAACGGCTCTATTCACGTGGCTGCGCCAACTTTGCAATACCTGAACTGGCAACAGTAGTGCGAACTCTCTCTCTCCTCGCTGCATCGAATGTCACAACCAGTTTGGGGCACCCGCGGATGAGCAACAGCAGTCCGGCAGCCGCCATCGCCGTTTCAATAAACATCGTGAATCGCTCTGCAGGGATGCGATCGATGATCCGCTTCCCGACGAACGTACCGCGCGCCATCAGCGGTCCGAGAGAGAGTCCGACGGCCGCAGCCGCCGATCTCGCCGAGCCGCTGTACGAGCGGATGTGCGAGCTGGTGCGAACGTCGAAGGTGATCCACACCGACGACACGACCGTACCGCTGCTGGACCCCTTGGCGGGTCGAGCGAAGCCGGCCCGCTTCCGGGCCTACATCGGCGATGCGGCCGGTCCCTACTCGGTGTATGACTTCACCGAGAGCCGCAAACGAGACGGACCGGCGCAGTGGCTCGCCGGGTTCTCCGGCGACCTGCAGGCCGATGCCTACGGCGGTTACGACGGACTGTACCAGGACAGCCGACGCAACATCGTCGAGGTCGCCTGCTGGGCACACACTCGCCGCTACTGGTGGGAGGCGAAGACGA
>JACCRE010000086.1 GCA_013813775.1 Planctomycetaceae bacterium | reverse complement strand
GGGCCGTCGAGTTGTGCGAACGTCGAGCAGCGCTCACCGTGGGCTGGCGAGCTTCAAGTGACCGAGCAGCGTTTCCTGACCCTTGCCGCGATCGCCGAGGATGTAGAACTTGAGCGACGAGAACGTCTTGAGCGGCGACCGCTTGAGCACCCACTCGACGTGGTCGGGAGTCACCGTTTCCCATTGGTCGAGGCCGACCAGCACGTCGCCGGCTCGGATGCCAGACGCGGCGGCCGGGCCGCCCTCGCGAACGGCTGAGACTCGCAAGCCGCCGCGATACCGAGTTCCGACGACCGCCTCGGTCCCAGCCGTGCCCAGCTTCAAGCCCAGCACGGTCCAGGCACTGTCGGCTTCGTTCGTCGTCTGCACGGTTTGCGCGGCGGCGATGACGTTTCGCGGCGGCGCGGTCGTGGCTCCGAGCGTCAGCGAGAGCGTCTTCGGCTCGCCGTCTCGATGGACGACGATCTCGATGCTCTGTCCAGCCTTATGTCCCAGCAACGCGCGTTCGAGATCCACGCGATCGACGACGCCTTTGCCTTCGGCCTGAATAAGCACGTCGCCCGGTTGGAAACCGGCTTGCGAGGCGGGGCTGGCCGTCGCCGCTCCGCGAACGATCAGCCGTCGGTCCTCGGCGTTCTTCACATCTTCGGTGATCAGCCCGTGGGCGGTCCGATCAATCGCTTCGGTGTTGAAGAGCTTGGCGATGATCTGCCGGGCATCGTCGATGGGAATCGCGAAGCCGATGCGTTGCGCTCCCGCCCTGATCGCGACGTTGATGCCGACCACTTCGCCCCGCAGGTTCAGCAGCGGTCCGCCGCTGTTGCCCGGGTTGATGCTCGCATCGGTCTGAATCAGGTTCTTGTAGGATTGGGTTTCGTTGACCTCGACGTCCCGATGCAACGCGCTCACGATGCCTGCGGTGACGGTGTGCTCATATCCGAAAGCGTTGCCCACGGCGACGACCGTCTCGCCGAGCATGATGTCGCTGCTGGTGCCGAGCGGCATGACCGTCAAATCGCGGGTCGGCTCGACTTTGATGATCGCGAGGTCGTGCTCGGGATCGACCGCGACCGTCGTCGCGTCGTAGCTGCTGCCGTCGACCAGCGAGCAGCGCAGGCTTTCGACGCCGGCGACGACGTGGTTGTTCGTGACGATGTAGCCGCGTCCGTCGACGACGATGCCGGTTCCCATGCCGTTGACCTTGCGGCCCTGCTTGGAACCGAACACGCTCGCTTCGTCGTACGACGTTTTGACGCTGTGAATGTTGACGACCGAAGCTTTGGCCTTCTTGACGGCCTGAACGAGCGGCGTCTCGCGAGGGTCGGAAGCGTCCGCCGCCGGAAGACGCGGGTCCGCCGCCGCGGCGGCGGTGGCCGTCACCGCGAAGGCGACGAGGTAAGCAGCCCATAGCCCCTTCGCGGTGTTCCGCCGGGGAGAAGTCTTACGCTGCTGCGTCATGCGTCGGGAATCCGTACGGGCGTTCGTCCGGGGCGGCGAATCCAGCGGCCACAACCGGAGCGCGGTCCGTCAGGGAGCGCAATCCGTTATGTCTCCACAGCGGCGAAGATCGGACTTCCCGCCGCGCCCCTTGAAAGGCCGGCGACGTGCACGCATAGTTTGCCTAGCCGGCACACGAGCCGATGCCGTCTCGAAAGTTTGGCTCAAGCGGCGGAAGGACTTGCGATGTCGCGACGGCAGCAGATCGAAGCCCTGTTGAAGGACGATCCGGACGACACGTTCCTCAACTATGCGCTGGCGAAGGAATTGGTCGGCGCAGGCGACGTCGAGGCGGGAATCGCGGCTTTCGACCGCGTTCTAAGCCTCGATCCCGATTATGTGCCGGCTTACTTCCAAAAAGCGCAGACCCTCGCCAGCGAAGGCGACGTCGAAGCGGCGCGCGACGTGCTTGTCCGCGGCATCGACGTGGCGCAGCGGGTCGGCGACTCACATGCCAACGGCGAGATGACCGCCTATCTGGATACGCTCTGATGCACGCCGACGCTTCGCGCCAGAATGACGCTCGCGGCGACGGTCCCGCTTCAGAGCGATTCGCGCGGCTCCACCAGGAACTGCGAAGCCACACTGCCGAACTCGAAGAGGCCGACGCCTCTTGCGCCGCCCAACTCGATCGCATGGTGACTGCCGGAGTGATGAAGTGGGGCATTCCGGCGCAGTTTGGCGGTCAGGAGATGTCCGCCGCCGATCAGGTGGCGAACTTCGAGCGGCTCGCGGCGGCGTGCCTCGTTTCGGCGTTCGTTCTCAGCCAGCGGAACGCGGCCGTCTCGCGCATCGTCGCCTCGAATCATGAACCGCTGCGCGCGGACCTTCTTCCGAAGCTCGCAGCTCACGAGTTGATGACGACCGTCGGGATTTCCCACCTGACGACGTCGCGGCAGCATCTCGGTCGGCCGTCGGTCTCCGTGACACCGCACCGCGACGGGTATCTTTTCGACGGAGAAGTCCCGTGGGTGACGGCGGCATCGATCAGCGATCTCGTGCTGACCGGCGGCACGCTTTCCGACGGACGACAACTTTTGGCCCTCGTGCCGACCGACGATCCGACGGTGACGGTGGGCGCGGCTCCGCCGCTGCTCGCGTTGAACGCGTCCCAAACCGGCTCGCTTTCCCCGGCGAGAACATTCGTCGGTCGCGAACGAATCGTCGCGGGTCCGATCGAAGGCGTGATCAAAGCGGCGTCCGGCGGAACCGGCAGCGTCACGACCTCGGCTCTGGCGGTCGGTGCCGCCGCAGGAGTGCTCGAACACTTCGCTCGCGAAGTGGAAAAGCGGCCGGAACTGGCCGAGATCGCCGAGCCGCTCGCGGCCGAGAGAGCGGCCATCTCACAGGCGATTCGCGAGCACGTCGAAGCGACATCGGCGGAACGAGCGCCTTCGGAAAGCAGCGAGTCGATTCGCCACCGCGCGAACTCGCTCGTGTTGCGAGCCTCGCAGGCGTATCTCGCCGCGTCGAAAGGTGCCGGCTTCGTCAAAGGGCACCCCGCAGAGCGGGCCGTTCGCGAAGCGATGTTCTTTCTCGTCTGGTCATGCCCGCAACCGGTCGTGAACGCCGCCTTGCGGCAGTTCGCGTGTTTGACGGGGTGATGACCGCCGCTCAGAACCCCTCTCCCTCGGGAGAGGGGCAGGGGTGAGGGGGACGAGGCGGCGGACTCATCTTTAAGCCGAGCCCAACACCTCGCCCTTGCTTCCTCGGACGAAACCGACCCAATCACGAAGCGCGCGTCAGACCTCCCCTCACCCCCGGCCCCTCTCCCCAGTGGAGAGGGGAGGTCGTGTGAGAATGCTCATCGCCGCGAGTCGCATCGGATCGTCCAGCTTCGCTCGTGCGCAAAAAATCGCCCGGGATGACCGTCCTGGTCGATCCCGGGCGAAACCGCTGCACTCGACCGACCGTCCCTGGTCCGAGCTTCCGTTCTGAAAAGCCGGACTCAAGCGGCGTAAGCCGACATGCCGTGCTCGCTGATGTCGAGACCTTTCTCTTCCTCTTCCGGAGAGACGCGCAGGAACCCGACGGCCTTGAGCAGGGCGAAGAGAGCGAACATCGAGACGAAGGCGAAGCCTCCGATCGCGACGAGCCCCGTCAACTGGGCCGTGATATTTCCGAAGACGGGGTTCGTCTCAACCGCATCGACATGTCCCCAATACGTCTTTGATCCGAAGAGCGAGCAGGCGATCAGACCCCACATGCCGCACACGCCGTGAACGGGGAACGCACCGACGGGGTCGTCGATCCGCAGCTTGTCGAGCATGATGATCGCACCGACGACGACCGCACCCGCGACGGCCCCGATCACGATCGCCGAGAGGTTCGAGACGCCGTCGCAGTTCGCCGTGATGCCGACGAGCCCGCCGAGCACACCGTTCAAGGCCATCGAAAGATCCGGCTTACTGAAGAGCAGCCAGGATACGAAGGTCGAGATGACGCCGCCCGCACATGCCGCGAGCAGCGTGTTCACCGCGATGAGCATCACCGCGTGCGTATTCGCGGCACCGTACACTTTAAGCTGGCTGCCGCCGTTGAAGCCGAACCAGCCGATCATGAGGATGAACACGCCCAGCGTCGCCAGCGGCAGGCTGTGGCCGGGCATCGAGATCGGCTTGCCGCTCGAGTTGTAGCGTCCGATTCGCGGCCCCAGCAGGATCGCACCGGCCAGGCCGGCGAAACCGCCTGTCATGTGCACCACGCCCGAGCCGGCGAAGTCGTAGAAGCCCATCTGATGGAGCCAGCCCAGGCCCCATTTCCAGTAACCGATCGTCGGATAGATCAACGCCGAGATGAAAGCGCTGTAGATCATGTACGCACCGAATTTCATCCGGCCCGCGACCGCACCCGACACGATCGTCGCTGCCGTTGCGGCGAACGCGACCTGATAGAAGAAGTCGACCTGATCGGTGAGCGCGCCTGCGACCGCGTCGTCGGTCGTCGCACCTGGAGTACCCGACTCAGTGAGCGTGCCCGCGATGGCCGGGTTGATGGAACCGACGTAGTTCTCGACGAGCGGCGTGCCCGACGGATACATCAGGTGGTAGCCGATCACGAAGTAGATCAAGCCGCCCACGGCCATGTCCAAGGTGTTCTTGAACAGAATGTTGACGGTGTGCTTGCTGCTGTTCAGCCCGGCTTCGAGGATGGCGAAACCCGCCTGCATGAACAGAACGAGCGCGGCACATACGAACAAGTAAAAGTTGTCGATCGCGAAGGCCGCCTCGTTGATTTCAACCGGGGCTTCCGCCTCTTCGGCGGCGGGTTCGGCGGCCGTTTCTTCAGCGACCGGCGCCGGTTCGTCTTGAGCGAAAGCGAGATTGCCTCCCGGGCCGAGTAGCAGGAGCACGGCGAGGAGCGGAGCGAGCGCTGTCAACCTCCACGTCATCTTCAAACCCTTTCAAGAAGTGACGGCAGTGGCCGCCTGAGTGTGACTGCCGCCCAAACGACGAGCGGACCCCGCTCCCGGGCGGGAAACAATTCGACAAAGCTGCAAAACCAAGCAAAACCGCCATTTGCAACTGCCGTGCCTGATCTACAGGCGACTGCCGCGTCTCTTTTCTCCCGTGAGACGTTGATCTGCGTCTTTTCCGAAGGAAAGAGCCGATTTACGACTCAGGACAATTCTGGTCGCACCACCGAAACCGAACTGCTCCATCTGGAGGTTGCACAGCATAGCTGCAGATGGCTGCCTCAAAACTGCGCCGTCAAACGAAAAAAGCCGTCGTCGGGAGCGAACTCC
>JACCRE010000067.1 GCA_013813775.1 Planctomycetaceae bacterium | reverse complement strand
CTATCCGGCCGCGGCGCCGCGCGTCGTGCAGCCGACCGGAGGGAACGCGATCGCGGCCCAGCAACCGGCCGTGATCGCCTTGGACGTCAAAGATGAAAAGCAGATGGCGGAGGTGCTCGCCCGGCTCTCGGAAACGCCGAACTTCCCCGGCGAGACGCGGGAATTCCAAGGCACGACGTTGTATGAAATCCCGACTCCGAATCAGGGCGGTCAAGGCGGCAAGATGGTGATCGCGGTCGCGAAAGAGCACCTGTTCTTCGCCACCGACGTGAAGCGCATGGAAGAGATCCTGCGAGGCGGCGTCGGCACGCCGCTCGCCGAGACCGAGGACTACAAGAAGGTCGCGCACTTCATCCCGGATGAAGTCGCGATGCTCGGTTTTCAGGATCAACGCGATCAACTGAAGGCCATGTACGAGGCGTTGAAGTCGGGCCAGGTCAGCGGACAGCTTCAAGGCTTCGATCTATCGACATTGCCGCCCTTCGAGGACATCGCGAAGTACCTCCGTCAGACCGGAAGCTACGCCGTGCCCGATGAGAACGGCGCGCTCATCGTGAGCTTCAGTCTCAAGATGGAAAAGTGAGTCAAAGGCTCATCGCCTGCTCTGCGAAGCCCACCGGCCGCCGCCGGTGGGCGTTTTTCGTTTCACCCTCGCTGCGTTCGTCCCAGCAGGAACCTTAGCGCCGGCTCAAGGTCCTCGAAGCGATACGCGTGGCCTCGTTCTCGCAGTCGCGCCGGCAACACTCGCGCGCCCGACAAGGCGAGCGCGTTCCCCGCTTCGCCGAGCATCGCTCGAACGGCGAAACTCGGTGCCGGCAGCAGCGTCGGCCGATGCAAGACTCGCCCGAGCGTCTTCGTGAACTCGATATTCGTCACTGGATTGGGCGCCGTCGCGTTCACGGGGCCGGCAATCGCTTCATCCATGATCGCCGCGTGAAATACATCGACGAGATCATCGATCGCGATCCAGCTCATCCACTGCCTGCCATCGCCGACACGGCCCGCCAGCCCCGCCTTAAACAACGGCAGTAACGTGCCGAGCAAGCCGCCCTTCGGAGTCAGCACCAGCCCGATCCGCACGTTGACGATGCGAATTCCGGCGTCTTGAGCGGGCTGACACGCCCGTTCCCACTCGACGCATACGTCCGGCAGAAAACCAGCTCCGGGACGGCTCTCTTCCGTCAGAATTTCAGCACCGCGGTCGCCGTAGAAGCCGGTCGCGGAGGCGCACACGAGCACCTTCGGCTTGTCGGCGAGACGCGCCAGCGATTCCGCGAGCAGACGCGTTCCCTGAACGCGGCTCTCGCGAATCTTGCGTTTCTTCTTCTCGCTCCAGCGCCCGACGATCGACTCTCCAGCGAGATGCACCACGGCATCAAAGCCGGCAAGCCTGTCCGTATCAACGGCACCATCGGCGGGCGACCAGGCGATGTCCGTCGCCGCCTTTGGATGGCGCGTGAGTGAAGAAACGTCGTGCCCGCCGGTCGTCAGGAACGCCGAAAGCTCCGATCCGACTAGACCGGTCGCACCCGAGATCAGCACGCGTTTCGCGCCAAGGTCTTTGTAGCGTGCATGAGCCAGCAGGTCGCCGCGAGTTCTCGCATGCCGAAAGTCGAACATGCGATCGAGCTCGCGAACGGCGAGGCCGGTGATTGCCGAAGGCAGAGCATACTCGATCTGATCTTTGAGAGCCGAGGCGTTTCCGTCGATGGATTCAAAGCGGTGAGTATGCCGCCAATGGAAAACCGGCCATAGACCCCCGGCGTCCTCGAAAGAGTCCCCTTCGACATAATTCTGATGCTCTGCAACGTACCGTTTTCCGAACGGTCCCGCACCGAGCCGCAACGTGACTCGATCACCATCGCGAATGCCGCCCGTCGAATCGAGGACCTTCACGTTCTGCCATGGCGGCAGAAGCCGCTGAAGCGCCCCCGGCCGCGCATGCCACGCGAAGGCCTCTGCGGCCGAAACGGGCAGTTCGCAGCGTCTGATGTACTCACGCCTGACCATTGTGAGGTGCCTTCCGGGGTCGCACGGCATCTTGCATACCGCCATGCTTCCGATGACGATAACCGCGAACGTCAGTCTCACTCAGGAACCGCATCCATGTGCCGCAGCGCAACACCGTATCTCTTCGCTCTGTCCGTTTCGCTGATCGCCGCGTCCATACAAGCGGAGGAGCCCGTCGTTGTCGATCTTTGGCCGAACGACGTTCCCGGATTCAAAGTCGAAGGGGGACCGGAAAGGGACACCTCTGGCCCGGACAGCGGGAAAGTCGCAGGGCGACACGTGATTCGGCTGGGTGATGTCTCGACGCCGCAGATTCACGTCTACCAGCCGCCGGCGGACAAGCGGAACGGCGCCTCGATCGTGATCTGCCCCGGCGGTGGGTTCAACATTCTCGCGTGGGATCTGGAAGGGACCGAGGTCGCCGAATGGCTCAACTCGATCGGCGTGACCGCCGCAGTGCTCAAGTACCGCGTGCCGACGGCGAAGCACGATCCGAAGTGGCTCCCGCCCGTGCAGGACGCGCAACGCGCCATCAGCCTCGTTCGTTCGCGAGCGGACGAATGGGGGCTCGATCCCCAACGAGTCGGTCTGCTCGGCTTCTCGGCGGGCGGCAACACGGCCGCGATGACGGCTGTGAGTTCCGAACGCCGTTACGAAGCCGACGACGCGAAGGACAAAGCATCATGCCGTCCCGATTTTCTGGTGCTCGTCTACCCGGCCTACCTCGTCGATGAGTCCGGCGAGCTGCGTTCGGAAGTGACCGTGACGAAGGAGACGCCGCCGACGTTCCTCGCGCATGCCTACGACGATCCCGTCACGCCCAAAAGCAGCGTCGAGTTCTTTCTGGCCCTGAAGAACGCCGGCGTGCCCGCCGAATTGCACGTCTACGACGCCGGCGGGCACGGCTACGGCCTCCGCAAGACCGACCAGCCCGTGACGATGTGGAACGACCGCTGCGGCGAATGGATGAAGTCCCGAGGGCTGCTCAAGGCCCGCGAGTGAATCCGGCGAATCCACGGTTCTTCGCGCTCCAACGTCCTCGCTCCCTGCTGCGAAGATCCCCGGATGTGCGAACGTCGCCGCGATGCGATGATCCACAACGGGCGGCACTTCTGTCGCCCGCTGTTCTCGTTGGCCAACAGCGACGTCGGCGGCGCGATTGTAATGATCGAGCACATCCTCGCTCTGCTGATCCACGCGCTGCCGATCGCTTGCATCGCCTGGACCGTCACCCATGAAGAGATTTTTCGCGAGTTCAACGAGTATTGCTCGCACCGAAGCGAGAACTGCCGCCGGCTCCTCCAGCGGAAGTTCTTCTATCTCTTCACGTGTGAGTTTTGCTTTTCGTTTTGGGTGACGGCGGCCTTGCTGCTCGTCACCGGCTTCAAGGTCTACTACGCCGACTGGCGAGGCTATCTGCTGGCGTTCTTCTCGCTGCCGTGGCTGGCGAACGCTTACATGAACATCTACCACCGCCTGCGGGTCGACATTCGCAAAAGCAAGGCCGAGGCCGATCAGGAAGAAGCGTCCGCGGAACGCGTCAACAAGTAGACAGGCCGAACCGCGGCGTTCGCATCTCCCAAAACAACATGGATCAATCCCCGTTCATGCTTGGCGCACGGCGATTTGAGCGGACAATCAAAGGTCCTGCCTCAGATGTCCCACCAAGCCACCGGGAGCGGCTCGCATGCGAACGCCGAACGCCGCGCTACGATGTCTCGCGCCGTGTCTCGTGCTCGTTGCGTTGCCGAGTTTTGCCGCTGAACCGGTTGATTATGCGATCGACATCAAGCCGATTTTCGAGCGGCATTGTGTGTCGTGTCACGGGGCCGTGCGCAGCCAGGGCGGCCTGAGGCTCGACGCTTCGCAGTTCCTGCGCACCACGGGTGACTCGGGTGGAAGCGTGGTGCCGGGCGACTCCGCGTCGAGCGTTTTGCTGGCGGCGCTGAAGGGGGAGGGCGGCTATACGCGAATGCCGCAGGACGCCGACCCACTGCCGGATGCACAGATCGCTCTGATCGAGCGCTGGATCGCCGAAGGAGCCGTCGCTCCCGAAAGCGAAAAGGCGGATGCCGATCCCGCCGAGCACTGGGCGTTTCGACCCGTTGCACGGCCGACGGTGCCATTTAGCGATGAGAGCGCTGGCGTGATCGACGCCTTCGTCATGGAAAGGCACGACGCCGCTGGCGTTGTCCCTCTCGCCGAAGCTCCACGGCACACGCTGTTACGACGCCTGTACCTCGATCTCATCGGATTGCCGCCTTCGCCCGCAGAACTTGAGGCCTTCCTGAACGACGCCGCGCCCGACGCTTATGATCGCGTCGTCGATCGGCTGTTGGCCGACCCGCGGCACGGCGAACGCTGGGGCCGGCACTGGATGGACGTGTGGCGATACAGCGACTGGTACGGCTACGGCAACGAGCTTCGCAACAGCCAGAAGCACATCTGGCATTGGCGAGACTGGATTATCGAGTCGCTCAACGAGAATCAGCCCTACGATCGCATGGTCGTCGAGATGCTCGCCGCCGACGAAGTCGCACCTCTCGACGACGACGCGCTGCGGGCGACCGGCTTTCTCGCGAGGAATTACTACAAGTTCAATCGCGACGTGTGGCTCGACCGCACCGTCGAGCATACGGGCAAGGCCTTTCTCGGCCTGACGTTCAACTGCGCCCGCTGCCACGACCATTTGTTCGATCCGATCTCGCAGCGGGATCATTACGCGATGCGGGCGTTCTTCGAGCCGCATCAGGTTCGGCTCGATCCGGTGGACGGCGACCTCGATGAGAACAAGAACGGCCTGCCGCGCGTTTACGACGCCGACCTCTCCACGCCGACCTATCTCTTCGTGCGTGGCAACGACAAGCAGCCCGACAAGGACCATCCGCTCGCACCCGAGCTGCCAAAGTTCTTCGTGCCGAAGACGCCCACGGTCGAATCGGTCGCGCTCCCGCCGGCGGCGCACTACGCGGGGCTGCGGCTGGAGGTCCGCGAGGTGCTTCGACGTCAGGCAGACGCCGAGGTCGCGGCGGCGGACGAGGCTGTCCGTAAGATGCTGCTCGACGGGGCCGTCGGATCGTTAGCACCCGGCGTCTTGAGCGCGTCGTTAGCGGCCGACCGGTCGGTCGCGGAAGCGAGGCTCAGGGCGGCGCGACTCCGGCGCGCCGCCCTAGAGATGCGAATCTCGGCCGACGATGCGAAGTATGCGAATCCGCCGGCCGCCGAGGCCGATTCGCTCGCCGTCGCCGCGGCCAAGACCGAGCGAACCGCCGCACTCGCTGCGGCCGACGCTGAAGCCTTGGCTGCCCGCAAGGCACAGGACGAGGCTCAGCGGAAACCGGCGGCCGAGCGGGAGAAAGCGATCGCCGACGCTCAGAAAGCTCTCGACGCGGCGATGAAGGCCATCGAAGCGGCCAAGGCGGAACTTGGCAAGACCGACGGCAACTATTCACCGCTGACGACCGTCTACCCCTCGACCAGCAGCGGACGACGGACGCGTCTGGCCAACTGGATCGTCGATCCGGCGAATCCGCTGACGGCGCGGGTCGCTGTGAATCACGTCTGGACGAGACACTTCGGCAAGCCGCTCGTCGAAAGCATGTTCGATTTCGGCATGCACGGATCGGCTCCGACGGACCCGGAACTGCTGGACTGGCTGGCGGCGGAGTTCGTCGCCTCGGGCTGGAACTTCAAGCATCTGCATCGCCTGATCGTGACGAGCGACACCTACCGGCTTAACTCGACCGTCGCCGCGGACCATCCATCGCTCGCGATCGATCCTGACAATCGCCTGCTGTGGCACATGAACGCGCGCCGGGGCGAAGGCGAGGTGATCCGCGATTCGATGCTTGCCGTCGCCGGACGGCTCGACGAGAGAATGGGCGGCCCTGAACTCGACGCCGCGGCGGATCAAACGACGGCCCGCCGCAGCGTTTACTACCGACACGCTCCCGAGAAGTACGCCCCGTTCCTGCAAGCGTTCGACGGCGCGAGCGCCGATGAATGCTACCTGCGAGCCGAGACCGTCGTTCCCACACAAGCACTCGCTCAAGTCAACAGCCGCATCACTCGTGAAGAGTCTCGCAGCATCGCCGCCGATCTGTTCGGAACCGGCGAAGCGACCGCAGCGGATCTCATCGAGCGAGCTTTCAAACGCGTTCTCTGTCGTGCGGCCGCGTCGGAGGAACGCGCCGCTTGCATTGCGTTTCTCGAAGATCAGGAAATAAGACTCGCGAATCCATCTGCGCTGACCACGCTCGAAACTGGTCCCGACACCTCGATTGAAGCCGCCCATTCACCCCGTTTGCGAGCCTTCGCGAGCCTCGTCCACGTGCTGCTCAATCATCACGACTTCGTCACGATTCGATAGAGATACGTCATTGTTTGGTTTTGAGACAGGCGAAAGGGTGCCACTGGCTCTGCCAGTGTGAACGCCACAATCAGCGGCACTGGCAGAGCCAGTGACGCCCCCGAATCAACTCAACCTGCCCGCTTCACCTTCGGCCCCTCGCCAAGAAAGCGGCGTGAGATGTCCGACGCGATGAGATCGACACCATGAGCGGCTTCTCCTCGAGCGTCCCCTCCGGCTTGTCTCGCCGCCACTTCCTGTCGCGCGTCGGCATGGGGTTCGGTGCCTTGGCGTTCGATGCGATGCTCGCGCGCGACGGGCACTACGTATCCGCCGGTTCGTTGCCGTCTGGAATCGCGCACATCGCGCCCAAGGCGAAAAGCGTGATCTGGCTGTTCATGATCGGCGGGACGAGCCATCTTGAAACTTTCGATCCCAAGCCCGCGCTCAATGAGTTCGCGGGCAAGACGATCGAAGAGACGCCGCATAAGGGCGTGCTCGAAGCGTCGTACCTCAGCGAGAACCTGCGGGTCGTCGTGCCGAACGACGCGAACGGCCAGATGCGCTCGACGCTGTATCCCTTGCAGGTCGGGTTCAAGAAGCACGGCCAAAGCGGCATCGAAGTCAGCGACTGGCTGCCGCACATCGCGACCTGCGTCGACGACATCGCGGTCGTCCGCTCGATGTGGACCACCGACAACAACCACGGGGCGCAGCTTCAGTTCCACACCGGCCGGCACAGTCTCGACGGCAACTTTCCCACGGTCGGTTCCTGGATTCATTACGGCCTCGGCAGCCTGAACGACAATCTGCCGCAGTTCGTCGTGCTGGGCACGCCCATCGCCGACTGTTGCGGAGGCCACAACGGCCACGGCTCAAACTATCTCGGGCCGGAGCACGCCGGCGTGCGACTCAACGTCGATGCCCGCGATCCGCTGCCGTTCGCATCGCCGCCGAAGGGGGTGTTTCGAGAGGAACAGGCGGCCGAGTTCGAGTTATTGTCTCGTCTACATCGTCTTGCTGCTGAGGAGGACAGCGACCCCGCGCTCAAGGCTCGTCTCAACTCATATGAGCTCGCCTTCCGCATGCAGACGGCCATCCCCGACCTCATGAACTTCGCCGGCGAGACCGCCGAAACACACGACCTGTACGGGACCGGCGACAAAGAGACGAAGACCTTCGCCGAGCAGTGCCTCGCGGCCCGCCGCATGGTCGAACGCGGCGTTCGCTTCATGCAAATCTTTCACGGCAGCAACGGCGGCGCGGGCGCGTGGGACGGCCACTCGAACCTGCAAACCGGCCACGCGAGCCTATGCCGGCAGACGGATCAGCCGATCGCGGGTCTCTTGAAAGACCTCAAGCGGCGCGGCCTGCTCGACGAGACGCTCGTCGTGTGGGGCACCGAGTTCGGTCGCACGCCGGGCGCGCAGAACAGCAACGGCCGCGATCATCATCCATTCGGATTCAGCGTCTGGATGGCCGGCGGCGGCATTAAACGCGGCTTCGTCCACGGTGCCACCGACGAACTCGGCTTCCATGCGTCAGAAGATCGCCACTACATCACCGACCTCCACGCCACGGTCCTGCACCAGCTCGGCCTGGATCCGAGAAAGCTCGACGTGACGGGACGGAAGCGTCTCGAAATCGACTACGGCGAGCCGATGCACGCGATCATCGCCTAAGGGTCGTTCGCGAGCGTCTCGGCGATCTCGGCCCAGCGTTTGAAAGGGCGAAACCCCTCGCCGCGTCGCGTGAGCCGGTCGGCGAGGTCGCTGCGGGCGAAGCGTAGCTCTGGAGAAACCAGCAGTGCCGCGGGAAGGTCCGGTGGACCGTCGCCGGCGTAGGCGACGGTGTAACCCTCAGCTTGATACTTCCTGACGACGGCGGCTTTGTCGACGCCCGTCTCGACCGACTGATACGGTGAATCGCCGGGCCGCTCCATGATGAGGCGACCCTCGCGGTCGATGTGGCCGGGGTTGGCATGGACCTCGAGCTCGACGCCGGCCTCGCGGAGCAACCGATCGATGTACCAACGGCAGCCGGCCGAGACGACGATCACTTCCCAGCCGGCGTCTCGCAAGAGCTGGACCGACTTCACGAGATCGGCCTCGAAGCCGGCCTGATGCGTCAGTTCGATGAACTTCGCTTCGCCCGCCGGAACGTAGGCGAACATGTCGTGCAACGTGTCGAACAGCGTCCGCCGGCCGGCACGTAGCTCCCCCCAGAAGTCCGGCGCGTCGGCGGGCAGCAGATGCTCGGCGACGAGTTCGTAGAAATCGCGGCGCGTGAGCGTGCCGTCGAAATCGGTGATGAGCATGCGTTTGTCGGACATGGGCGGATTCATCCGTCGAGTTGTGGAGTAACTTGGCGAAAACGGTGGATGGCGCGCGTTCGCCAAAGGCGCAGGCATGTCCTACGTTCACATGCTTACGGTCATTCGCCCGAACGCAGACCATGCACCGAATTAAGCGAGTCGAGTACTGGTCATCGCACTTCGAGTGAGGGCCCTGCACCAGGTTCCGAAGCTTTCCAACCCCATCAACAACCTCACACATTCGGCGAGACGATCTGCTACCTGACTGCCTGACCGACGTCGATCCCGTCGTCACTCGCCGCGCAGCGTCGCCACGATCGGCGTCTGCACGGCGGCGCGCACGGCAAACAGCGAGGCCAGCATTCCCACGACCGCCACGCCGCCAAGCATCGCCGTACCGGGGCCGATGGGAACGTCGGCTCCGCGTGACGCCAGATGCGGCGAGACCGCCAGCAGAGCCGCAGCGGTACCGGCGGCCAAGCCCCACAGCAGCAACAGGGCGTTCTCGATCAGCACGAGCAATGCCAGCTTCGCGTTCTTGAAGCCGACCGCGCGAAGCAACGCGAGTTCCGCCCGACGTTCGAGCACGTTTCGCAGCATCACGGTGCCCAGCCCGAAGGTGCCCAACAGCAAACCGAGACCGCCGAGCGCCTGAAACGTCGAAAGATAGGTGTTCTGGACGGCGAGAAAGTCGGCGATGCGATCGGCGACCGGCTCCGCGTCGAAGCCGTAGGGCGTGAGCTGCGTTTCCAGCACGTTGGAGAGTTCGTCGCGTTGCCCGACCGGTCCTTCGATCAGGAAGTAGCCGTAACCATCGATGTCGGGGTAAAGCTCGATGAAACTCGCTTCCGACATCATCAGCACGCCCTGAAAGACGCTGCCGTCGAGCATTCCCGCGACCCGCAGGGCATAGCGGGGATTCTCTTCGTTCGGCACATAGATCAGGTCGCCGACGCCCTTCTTCAGGCTGTACATCAGCGTGTTCGCATCGCCGAACACGGGGTACGTCGGCACACTTTGAACGTCGTCGGCCTTCTGTTCGAGCAGAGACCAAGGCCGGTCACCCGGAGTCGACGTGAACTTAAACCCGCCACGTTCGATCATGGCGTGAGGCGCGCCAAGCACCGTCGGCAGACCCGTCTGGTAGAGATTCAAACAACTTGCGTCGTCACCCTGCCGGACCCGAAAGGAGACGGCGTGCATCTGGTCGAGAAGTTGCTCGTCAGAACTCTTCCCGGCGACGTTCACGCCGAGTTTCTCGCGTCCTGCTGAAGTATCGATCGCGAACGGCAGCGGCGTCGTGCTTTGGGCGACGAGCAGAAAGCCGCCGTTGCCCGAGTCCTTTTGCGGCAGCTCCGCCGAGGGATCACGCTGCGAAGCGGCGACCGCCACGAGGACAAAGGTCGCGCTCGCGATCAGGCCGACGGTCGAAACGCTGCGCAAACGCTGCCGTTCGGCGTTGCGGACGCCCAGTCCGACTGCGGAATGCAGTGCATCAGCACGGTCGCGACCGAGCCATGCCGAAAGCCCGGCGAGCGCCGCGGTCAGCAGCAGCGTTCCCGCAATGAAGAACGCCACAACCTGCCAACTGAAGCCGCCGAAGGCTTCGTCACCGGGAATGAGGTCCAGCAGCCCGCCTGCCACCAGCAGCAACGCGACCGCACCCGCGGTGATCGCCAGCCACGCCGCCAGCCGTCCGCGACGTTGCTGGCCCTTGAGTGTCTGTTCCGGCTCGGTCGCACCAGCAAGCAACGCTCGCGACGTTACCTTGCTCAGCCGCCTGAGTCCCCACCAGACGGCCACCATCGCAATCACGACGGCTGAGCAGAAACCGATCGCAAGGCTCATCGGACTGGCCGAGAGGTACAGGAACCGCGTTCCGATCGCTCCGATCCACCACGTCGTCAGTCCGTGGATCATCAACGCCGCATAAGCGACGGCGGCGACCGTGCCGAGGGCGGCACCGGCCAGGACCACGATCGCGCCCTCGGCGAGGTAAAGCCGCCGGACCTTCGCGGGCGTGAAACCGATCGCCTGCACGAGACCGATGCTCGTCGCCCGGCGCTCCACTCCGAGCCGAAACAATAACCCGATTAGAATCGCGGCCGACAGGATCAGAAAGAAGCTGAACGCGACGAACAACTGCGTGAAGTCGGTCGTTCCCGACGACGCCTGCAGGCCCTGCAACTTCACCGGTTGGAAGGCCAGGCCGAGTTCCTGCAGATCGACCGCGGCAATGACCGAGTTCCGAAACCGAGCGGCGAAGTCGTCCGCGGTCTCGCCTTCCGGCACGGCGACGCGAATGCTCGTGAGCGTTCCATAACGGCTTGGGAAGAGCTCTCGCATGACCGACAACGGCAAGAACGCCTTCGGGGTCGCGCGATATTGATCCCAGTAGTCCTCGTCCGCGCCCGTGATCCGCGACAGGTCCATCTCAAAAGGCTGTTCCCAATCGCTGAACGTGTCGGCATCGGTGATGCCCTCCAGCATCGGCGTGAGACTTCGATCGGACGCAACGTCATCGAGCTTCACGATTCCGGCGACGCGAAACCGCCGTTCCTCTTCCGGTAGCTCTCCGTGCGAGCCGACTTCGTAATACTTGACGACGACCTCATCGCCGACGGCGACGTTCAATTGCTCGTCGGCCAAGAATTCGTTGAGGACGATCTCATCAGGCTTCGTGGGAGGTCCGCCCGAGAGATACTCGAAGGGTCCGAACGGAGGCTGCGCCGAACGCTGAAAGTCGATGCCCGCGACGACGCTGTACATCGCATGTCGCTGACGATCGCCCGCATTCGCGAACTCGTTGACGAGATAGACGTAAACGGGAGACGTCGCGATCTCCTCGCCGTTCGCGAGAGACTCCGCCGCGCTGCCGGCGGCATCCACCGTCTCGTCGTCGAGGATCATCCTCGTACTTTCGAGCGAGACGTAACCTCGCTCACCCACAGGCACGACCCGCAAGACGAGATCCTCGATCGAAAGCTCGGCATGGAGCGTCTCGGTCAATCGCGACGCGTGGGATGCCGCATCTTCGACGACGGCATCTCCCGCGGACGCGACGAACAGGCTGTTGACCCGCGCCGGCTTCGCTGTGGAATTGCGCCGGCTGGGTCGTACCGCAGCGAGTCCCAGCGTGCTCTGCAGATCGCCGAGTGATGTAAAGGCGACGGGCGGGATCTGCTGACCGGGACTCAGGCCGAATCGCGCGGCTCCCAGGTCGTCTTCGAGCACTGTGGCGACGCGCAACGGCAGCTCGCGCGTCAGATCGTTCCGCTCGCCGAGCAGGCTTTCGCGCGGGATCGCGCTGGGGACTTCGATGTTGAGCGAGACATCGTCGCCGACCTTCACGGCCAAGGCGTCGGCGACGCGTCGATTGAGAATCACTTCGCCGGATGCAGGCGGAGCGATTTCGCCGTGATCGAGCATCGCCCAGAGTCGCTCATCGACGCCGAACACGCTGACTCCGCCCGCGCGATTGATCGTGTCGTCGACCTGATGCGTCAGTCCGCCTCTCATCGAAAGCGCGGGCGCGACGTTCGTGTCGCCGGCTTGAGCGGAAAGTGGCTTCTGAAGCCGTGATGCGAGGCCCTCCGTGAAGAACTTCGCCCCCGAGATCGCGTAATCGACGCGGCCGAGTCGCTTCAGAGTCATCTGCCGAAGACTCTCGCGCACGCTGTCCCCGACGATCAAGGCGCCACCGATCACCGCCGCCCCTGCCGCCACGCCCAGCAGGACCGCGAGGTGCGTCCGCCAGTAAAAGGCGAGGCTGTTGAGAAGGAGACGAAACGTTGTCATCGGTCATTCAAGGGAGGATGAACGGCATCGGGTTCCGTAGTTCGTGACACAACGCGGATTGAAAGGGATGGACGCGGATTCGGAACCACGGATGGCACCGAGGCCACAGATTCAAGTGGGGCGTCGCCGTCCTTTACCGTTCACTACCGTTCAGGATCAGCCTTCCCATTCAATGTACAGCGATCGGCGATCGGTATCCGCGTTCATTCGCGGTGGGTGGCCGGTCGACTACAGGTTTCCTAGCCGGCCCCGACGAGTGTACCTTCCTTCAGGTCGAATCGTTTTGGAAACCGAGACGCCAGTTCGGGACTGTGCGTCACGCATAACAGCATCGCGTCGTGCTCGCTCGCCAATTCGAGCAACAGATCGCCGACCGAGGTCGCCGTCGCCGCGTCGAGATTGCCGGTCGGTTCATCGGCCAGCACGAGTTCCGGTCGATTGATCAATGCGCGACAGAGAGCGGCCCGTTGCCTCTCTCCGCCCGAGAGTTGTGCCGGACGATGATTCGACCGCGCGGTGAGACCGACGCGACCAAGAAGATCACGCGCTCGCTGCTCGTCGTCCGCCGTCACGGACCGATGAGCGAGTACCGGTACGAGGACATTTTCGAGAACGGTGCACTGCGGCAGCAGGTGGTGGTCCTGAAACACAAAACCAATGTGATCGTTGCGAAAATCCGCCTGCATCGCGGTCGAAGCACGCAGCGGCTCCTCGCCCAGCAACGTCAACGAGCCGCTCGTCGGAGGCTCCAACAAGCCGATGAGATACAGCAGCGTGCTCTTTCCGACGCCGCTCGGCCCCGTGATCACCGCCGACTCGCCACGTGACAACGACAACGTCGCACCGCGAAGCACGTCGAGCGGCCCGGCCGTCGTCTCGTAGGTTTTCGCAAGATTCGACGCTTCAAGATCGGGCATAATCGTCTTGTCCCGAAGGCCATCGCAACCCCTCTCCCTCGGGAGAAGGGTCTCGTGCGAATGTTTTACCGCCGGCCTGCGGCGTTGTCGCTCGAAGCCGGTATGAGGTATCCCTGGGCGAGCGCCGTGTAGCTCTCGACTTGAGCGGCGATCCACGTTTCATCGCGGCCGAGTTCTTCCGCCATCACGGAAGCGACGCGCGGAGCCATTTCCATGCTGGCGCGGGCGTCGAGCAGCAGGGACCGGGTGCGACGCGACAACACGTCTTCCACGGTACGCGCCATCTCCTGACGGACCGCCCACACGACCTGCGCGACCGTCGCCGAGAAGCGTTCGTGCAATCGTTCGGCGTATGCCGGATTCCGCGAGATCAACCGCCGGATCGCCGCCGCATCGGAGCCGTAATACGCGAGATCGCCCAATGACTCAGCGTCGTGATGCAGCCCGTGGACGGGCAGCTCGCGCGTGACGCAAGGCCGCTCCGGCAGGTCGGCGAGCACCGCCGCCTGATCGATCGTGTCCTCGGCCATTTTGCGATAGGTCGTCCACTTGCCGCCGGTGATGGTGACGAGACCCGTCTTCGAGATCACGAGCGAGTGATCGCGGGCGAGTTCCGCCGTGCTGCCTTCCTCGTTTCCGCCGGAAACGAGCGGACGCAACCCCGCGAACGTGCTCAGCACGTCGTCGGCCGTGGGATTCTTGACGAGATACCGCCCTGCGTGATCGAGCAGAAACGCGAGTTCTTCGGCGAGCGGACGAGGTTCAAGCGACGCCGACTTTACCGGCGTGTCGGTCGTGCCGACGAGCACGACGCCGTGCCAGGGGATCGCGAACAGCACGCGGCCGTCGTCGGTCTTGGGCACCATGATCGCCACGTTGCCGGGCAGGAACGACTTATCGAGCACGATGTGCACGCCCTGGCTCGGCGACACCATCGGCGGAGCGTCGGCGTTATCCATCCGTCGGATTTCGTCGGTGAAGACCCCCGTCGCGTTGATGACGACCTTCGCCGGGATCTCGAACTCCTCCCCCGATTCTTCGTCGTGGGCGAACGCTCCCTGTACTTCGCCATCCTTTTTGATGAGACCGGTGACGCGCACGTAGTTGAGCATCACGCCGCCTCGCTCGACCGCCGTCTGGGCGAGATTGACGGCGAGGCGGGCGTCGTCGAACTGGCCGTCGTAGTAGATGACGCCGCCGTCGAGGCCTTCCGGCTCGATCGCGGGCAGCATTTCGAGCGTCTTCTTGCGCGAGAGCAGCTTCGAGCGGCCGAAGCCCGACCGACCGGCGAGTAGGTCGTACATCTTCAGGCCGATGCCGTAGAACGGGCCTTCCCACCAACTGTAATTCGGCACGACGAACGCGGTGTTGCGCACGAGGTGCGGCGCGTTCTTGATAAGCAATCCGCGCTCCCTAAGCGCTTCGAGAACCAGCGAGATGTTGCCTTGGCGCAGGTACCGCACGCCCCCATGCACGAGCTTCGTGCTGCGGCTCGATGTGCCTTTGGCGAAGTCACCGCGTTCGAGTAACAGTGTGCGATAGCCGCGCGACGAGGCGTCGACGGCGCAACCGAGTCCCGTCGCTCCACCCCCGACGATGATGAAGTCCCAAGGTTTGGTCGCACTCCGCAGAGCGGAGAGCATGTCGTCGCGATTCATGGTCGAAACAGGAACGTGGCGAGAACAAATCAAGGTCAGCTAGTGATGAGCGGTCCACTGCGATCACCGAAACGACAGTAAATACATGGCGAGCGCGACGCCGAACACCGCGAGAGCGAGAGTCAGCGAGAGCGGTGCGGCATTCGCGGAAGGCTTCGCGAGGTCGGTGACTGGGGCGATGCGTTTCAGCGCACTTGTGTGACGGCGGGCGGCGACGATCAGCACGATCGTGCCCATGAGCACGAGCACAGTGCCCAGCCAGACCGATCCTCCGCCGCGGGCCGTCGCCTGCCCGCTCACCTGAGCGATCTGCCGCAGGAAGAGTCCGAATCTCTCGACGAGAAAGCCGAAGCCCATGAGGGCAAGCCCCGTCCGCACCCAAGCGAGCAATGTACGCTCCGCGGCGAAATAAGTTCGCCACTGGTCGGAGGTCGGCTCGACAGGTGGTTCGCTTGAAGCGGCCATAGAGAATGATTCTTACTTTCAGTGCCGCGACCGTCACGGAGTGGATTGAAACACGCACCGCATGTCACGGATTCGTGACCGCACGCCACCGCTGCGGATCATAGGGCAAACAAGGACTCGCGCTGCTCACGCCATCAGGATGCTCCGTTCGACACTACGGTACGAGAATGTCGGCCGCAAAACGACGGTGCTGCCGGTTCGGCCGCAACGCGATGCTGTTCGCCTCGACGCATCCGACGCGCGAAGCGGATGCTTGTGGCCTGGCGCGGCTTGTCCGACAATCCTCGACGGTGATCCATCGAGCCTCACGCCAAAGGATATCGGAATGCAAGTTCTGCGTTTGTCATTGTTCGGAGTACTCGTCGTCGCTCCGTTATATGCCGGCGAGCCGGAGTTGCGCGACAAGCTGCAAGACGAGCACGCCGTCGGTGCCGACGGCTGGATCTACAACGACATCGCACAGGGCTTTGCCGAGGCGAAACGCACCGGCAGACCGCTGTTCGTCACGTTCCGCTGCGTCCCCTGCAAGGACTGCGAAGGTTTCGACGCCGAGGTCGCCAAGGGCAGCGACGTCATTCAGCAGATCGCCGCCGAGAGCTTCGTGCCGGTGCGCCAGGTCGAGATGAAAGGCGTCGATCTCTCGCAGTTTCAGTTCGATCACGACCTGAACTGGGCGGCGATGTTTCTCAACGCCGACGGCACCGTCTACGCCCGATACGGCACGCAGTCGGCCGAAGGGGCCGACGCCTACAACTCGATTCAGGGTCTCGCCAACACGATGCGGCGCGTGCTCGATCTGCACGAGAGCTATCCCGCCAACAAAGCCGAGCTGGAAGGCAAACGGGCCGACGCTAAGCCTTATAGGACGGCTCTCGAAATGCCCGGCATGAAGAACAAGCAGAAACTCGCCGGCGAGACCGCCCGCAACAACTGCATCCATTGCCACATGATCCACGACGCCGAGCAGAACTTCGCATACAGCAACGGCTCGTTCACCGAAGACATGCTGTGGCGATATCCGCTGCCCGAGAACATCGGCCTTGTCATCAATCCGCAAAGCGGCGTCCGGATCATGAAGGTGCTTCCCGACTCACCGGCGGAGAAGGCGGGCCTGAAGGCCGGTGAAAACGTGACGCACCTCAACGGCCAGGCGATCACCTCGATCGCCGACATGCAATGGGTTCTGCACGGTCTCACGAACGATGGCGATCGCGTCTCGATCCAGACGGGCAAGAGCGGTGAGCATGACGTGCAGCTCGCCTCTGGCTGGAAGAAGAACGACATCTCGTGGCGCGGTTCGCTCTGGTCGCTTCAGCCGAAACTGCCGGTCTGGATGCCTCCGATCGAAGAGTCACAACGCGGCGCTCTCAAAGTGCCGGACGATGAAACTCCCTTGCTCGTCAAATGGATCAACACCGGCGAACCAGGCGGGCGGGCGGCTCGCGATGCCGGATTGAAAGAGGGCGTCGTCGTTGTCGCGCTCGCTGGCGAGCCGTTGCGATTCAAAGATGCACAACACTTCGTGATGCATGTGAAGCTGAACTACAAAGTCGGCGACGAACTTCCGCTGACACTGCTCGGAAAAGACGGCCAACGACGCGACGTTCGCGTGAAGCTCGTCGAATAGAAAGATCCTCCGGCAGAGCGGCGCACCGCTCCTGCGGCTCCGCCACCGGATGCAAGAAGGCCCTGCCGAGACACGCGTCTCGGCAGGGCCTTTGCCGTGATCGACGAGCCGAACGTTGTACGTATCACTCCGGAAGGGTGTCGGTATTCGCGTCTTCGGCCGGCTCGTCGGCGGCGTCATCCGCTGCGGCATCGGTTCCGGTATCAGGTTGGGTTCCGGCGGCACCGCGATTCGCCGCGCCGAAGTGGCTGTCGATCTTCTGACGCAGTTCGCGGTGCTTGGCAGCATCTTCGAGTTGTTCTTTCGTCGCCGTTGGAGCGCCGCGAAGCTTATCGGCAGCCGCGCTGACCTGCAGGAACGTGTCATCGTCCTGCGTCTTGAGCGTGAACTGGTTCATCGGAACAAGTAGGAGGGCATCGCCGTCGCGCTGAGCGTTCGCGCCCTCCTCCTTCACTTCAAGGGCGAGGTAAGCCACCTTGGCCTGTTCGGCGTCGATCAGAATCCGCTCGATCTCGCCGAGTTCCTTGTTGCCCTGGTCTCGGACATTCACGCCGTCGAATGTGCTGAGCTTGTAAAGCGCACCCTGCTTGCCGGACGATTCGGCCTGATCTTCGATTCCATAGGTCGTGTTGACCGAAGCGGTAAAGCTCTTGTCCGCGAAGTTCGGCCAGTGGTCGTCGTCGAAACCCTTGGAGTCTTCAAGCCGTTGCTGATCAATGTCGACGATGAAGAAGCTTTCGTTGTCCTCGTTGTTGCGCAGCGTCATCGCCTTGAGCGGCACCGCAAAGAGCTTGTCGCCTAGATTTAGAAAACCGCCGTAGCTGACCACGGCGTAACGGATTGAGCCGTCATTGACGTCAACGACCATCTCTTCGACTTCGCCGAGGTCTTCGCCCTTGGCATTGCGAATCTTGGCACCGACGAGGTCATCGACCTCGTGGAGCTGGCCTTTAGTCGCCTGTTTTTCGGCCTGCTCACCCGTCTGCTCTGGATCGAGCTTACCCTCGGCTGACGGCTGTGACGATGGGTTCTGCGCCGGTCGCGTTGTGTCTTGAGCGGTCGCTGCCGTCAGCGTCAGACCAATTGCCGCAGCGACGGCTGCAGACAGACATGTCACTTTCTTCATGGTGTTCTCCTCAGTGTGTTACGGTTGCATGGCCATCGTGTCGTGACGTTCACGTTGAGCCGTCACTGGTTCTGAAAGGATGGTGTGGGCGAGCGGCAATTCAGACCCAGCCACATGAGTGCAACCACGGTGCCGCAAACGGCCTTCATCAGCGATTTCAGCAGAGTTCCGTGAACAACTACGGACCTTCTCCCAGCCGAGGCACGTTTTCCAACCTCTAGCAAACCTAGGAATGGCCGAAGCAACCGCCAGCTGCGGTGAACCAGCATCTGATTGCCGCCGTGCGGCCCGAGGCTTGGCTGATCATCGACCGCGCTGGGCTGATATGGACCGTTTCGCTCTTTGCGATGTCGCTCCTTTTCAGCGTGTTTTTGCCGCGTTGCCGTCGCCGACAGGAGCCGAGCCGACCGCCCAGCGTAAACGTGCCGCAACAGGCGAGCTGTTGGAAAGAGCGTCGCCGGAAACTGTGAAAACCTTGCCGCCGGTGCGCAATGTTTCGACGGCAGCCACGTTCAGCAGATCTTCACCGTCACCGGCCTCTTCGCCCTGCACGACACGGCCGTCCTCGGCGAAGTCGACGTGCCCGAAGACATCGGCTCGTTCCGAGAGGAAGAGCGTCTCGATCTGACCGACGCGGGCTGCGGACAAGATCTCGGGGAGATCGTGCGAATGAGGCTTGGGATCGGATTGGGCGGCGAGCCGCTCCAACTCGGAGTCCCGCACTCGTTCAAATCGATGCTCGACGAGCGGCCATGCTTGGGCGTGTAGTTCTCCCGGCCGCGCACGATCGACGTTGCCCGTGACCGGCTCTTCGATGAGGGCGTTGTACTGGCTCGCCTCCTTGAAGAGCGGGAACAGGTACTCGACGCCGGCGAACACGAGCGGGTTGTCCTCGGCACCGAACAACTCCTGCAAGGCCGCGTCGATCCTGCGAAAGTAGGGCAGGAGTTCGTCGGATTTCTTCACGTCCATGTTGCTGCCGCCGTGCCCGTGGAAGGCCGCGCCGCCCCGCGCTCCGTCGCCGATGCCGGCCCCTTTCATGCTGCTGAACTGGAGGGACTGTATGTATTCGTCGATGTTCAGCGCCTCTCGCAAGTTCTTCGGCAGTCGTTCGTCCTGAATTTCGGTCAATGCAAACCGGCTGCCTTGAAACAGCCGCACCGAATTCTGGCTGACGGCGAGAATGTAGAAACGCCCGTCTCCCTGCAGGAGCGGCAACAACGGACGGACATGGAACCGCGGCGCCACGACGCACCGCTCACGAAAGCTCAGGGGCAGTCGGAACAGCCGCCGCTCCTCACCTTCAAAGAAGATCGCGAGGCCGTCGGCCTGGTTCTGCCAGAAAACGCTGTCGTGCTTGAGCTCTTCAAGCGATTTTATGATCGCCTGCAGTCTCAGCCCGTTCACGCCTCGCGCACGGAGCGCGTCGTCGGCGTTTCGAATGAGATTGGAGAATCGCGTCGCGTCCTCGCGACTCTCCGGACCGCCGGTACGGTGCGTCGGCATGTAGAGCGACACGCAGTGCGAGCTTTCGGCGGCGAGCAACGTGTCGAGGTCGCGGCGGGTCAGCGTCTCCATGTGATCTTTCTCCACAAGGCGTCTCAACCGGGATATCGACGAGGAGGATGCACCGACGGAACCACGCGCCGCTCACATGCGAGACCGAGTTCATATCGGAGGCGTCCCATCGTAAGTCGAACCCGCCGCTTGCCGGAGGGGTGATCTCCCGATGTACGACCCGGCGATTCATGGTGAGGATTGACGCTGGTGGCGAAATGATGGGGGTTCCGTGAGAGCGGCTGCGTCAGTGTGAGCCTTCGGCGATCAACCGGAGCGGCGTCTTTCGACGCAAGTCCCGATTCTTTCAGGACCGGCGAGCGGCACGCGAGTTTCTCATCATCACCGCATCACCGCGTCAACGGCTATCACTGTACGGTGCGACAATGGCCGACTGGATCGCGGACGTCTTCACCCGAATGAGCTACTGGGGCATCGCTCTGGCGATGCTGCTCGAGAACGTGTTCCCGCCGATTCCCTCTGAGGCGGTGTTGCCCGGTGCGGGAATGACGGCCCGGCGCGGCAACCTGTCGCTGATCGGCGTGATCGCCGCGGCGTCGGCGGGTTCCCTCGCGGGTGCGATCCTGTGGTATTACGTCGGCCGTTGGATCGGTACCGAACGCCTTCGCCGCTGGGCGGAAGGCAAAGGACGTTATTTCGGCTTCAGTCCCAAAGACATCGACCGCTCGAACGCCTGGTTCGAGCGTTGGGGAGGCACGGCCGTGTTCATTGGACGGATGATTCCCGGCATACGCACGTTGGTCAGCGTGCCCGCCGGAGTCGCCGGAATGGCGTTGCCGAAGTTCCTGGCCTACTCGGCGGCAGGCACGTGCCTGTGGTCGACGCTGTTGGTGATGGTCGGCTGGTGGCTCGGTAGGTCCTCCAAAACGGTCGAGCAGGCGATCAGTTGGGCCAGCATCGCCGTGATCCTGGGA
>JACCRE010000065.1 GCA_013813775.1 Planctomycetaceae bacterium | reverse complement strand
CTTCCGGGCCGCGTCATACGCTCCCTGACGGTCGCGGCTCGGAAAACACCTCCGACGCCGCCGCTGTCGAAAACTGAATCCTCGCAACGATCTCGAATGGCTTCCCCCAACCGAAGGAGTCTTGAAGATGGCGAAGGTCGGAGTGATCCTCAGCGGTTGCGGCGTGATGGACGGCAGCGAGATTCACGAGGCCGTGCTGATGCTGCTGTCGTTGAGCCAGCGGGGCGCGACCTATCAGTGCATGGCTCCCGACAAACCGGCCGCCGCCATCAATCACGTCACCAAAAAAGACGAGAAGGAGCCGCGCAACGTGCTCGCCGAAGCGGCTCGCATCGCGCGAGGGGAGATCGTGAAGCTTTCAGAAGTGAAGGGCGATCAGTACGACGCGTTCGTCCTGCCGGGCGGTTTCGGGGCGGCCAAGAATCTTTGCACGTTCGCGAAAGACGGCCCCGACTGCGAGCTCGATCCGGAAGTCGCTCGTGTGCTGACGGAAGCCCACCAGGCCCGCAAGCCGCTGGGCTTCGCCTGCATCTCGCCCGTGATCGCCGCGAAAGTCTTCGGTTCGGAATCGGTGAAGCTGACGATCGGGCACGACGAGGAGACCGCTGCTGGCATGACCGCGATGGGGGCCGAGCATATCACCTGCGACGTGAAGGACATCGTCGTCGATGAAACGCACCGCATCGTGTCGACGCCGGCCTACATGGAGGCCAAGAACCTCACCGAACTCCACCTCGGCATCGACAAGCTCGTCGCCCAGGTTCTCGAATGGGCGGAAGGGGAGGAGCTGGCGTAAGGCCGCGTCTGCGAAAACCGGCCTCGTGCGCTCAGCTTTCCCGGCGAGCGGAATCGCTTGACTGTCCGGACTCGTCAGAGGCAGGAATAGCAGTCTCGTTCGTCGTCGTCGGAGGGCCGACATGCACGAGGACTCTCGTGCCATCCGGCCAGTCAACCGGCTCGTCGAGCACGATCGTGCCGTTCGTCACTCGTCCGCGGCAGGCCATCGGTCTCTCCTTCGATGGGCGATTTCCATTAGACCTCGACCCGCTCCCGCTCTCCGGCGAACCGCCGCACGCGATCGATCGCGACCTTCATCAGACCATGATCGATCTCGTGAACGTCGATCGGCTCGCCGACGGCTTTGAGCATCGTGACGGTCAATCGCCCGCCCAAGTGCTGGCGGAACTCTTCCAGCCCCGCGAAGAGTTCGTCGGTTCGCGACAGAGCCGCGTGCGACAGCGGCAGGCCCAAGTGGCGCAGGCACTCCAGCACACGGCAGGCATCGGCCTTTGGGAATCCGAATTTGAGGGACGAATAGACCGCGTCGATGGCGACGCCGATGCCCACGGCTTCGCCATGCCGCAACTCGAAGTTCGTCATGACTTCGAGCTTGTGAGCCGACCAGTGCCCGAAGTCGAGCGGTCGCGCTTCGAGCGCCTCGAAGGGATCGCCGCCCGCCGTGATGTGCCGCAGATGCCAGATCGCCGACTCGCGAATGAACTCGCGATATACGCCGGCATCGCGCTTCCGAACCGCCGTCGCGCCTTTGCACAACCGCAAAAAGAACTCGGCGTCCTTGAGCAACGAAACCTTAACGGCTTCGCTGAACCCGCACGCGAAATCGCGATCGGGCAGCGTCGAAAGCAACTGCTCGTCGTTGACGACGGCCCACGGGACGGCGAACGTGCCGCACCAGTTCTTTTTGGCGAACAGGTTGATGCTGTTCTTGACGCCGACGCCGCTGTCGGCCTGGGCGAGCGTCGTGGTCGGCAGGCGGACGAGCCGGATGCCTCGATGCGAGATCGCCGCGGCGAAACCGACCGCGTCGAGCACGGCGCCGCCGCCGATGACGACGATATAACTCCGGCGATCAAGATCGGCGGCGTTGACGCATTTCAGCATCCGCTCGACGACATGCACGTCATTCTTGACGGCCTCGCCGCCGGGCACCATCTGCACGTTGCCGACCGTGTGGAATCGTTCCGCATGCCGTTTCGCGAAGCTCCATAGCCGCTGTCGAAGCTGCGGGCTGGCGGTGGCGACGTCTTCGTCGAGCCAGAATTGGACCCGCGGCGCACGATCGCCCGACGGCTCGAACAGTTCGACGAGAGTCGCCTCGTCGGCCGAAAACACGTCGCGGGTGAAACGCAGGCGGTGGGTGAACGGAACCGCGAAGCGGATGTCGCAAGAGGACTCGTGTGCGTCGCTCATCAGGTGGGTGGAATCGTCGTCGGCGGGCTGCGGCGGGTGGGATCGTCGGCCACTGATATGTTAGGAGGGGGGAAAGGCGATTGCGAGTGGCCCGGACGCGCCCTCCGACCCCGTCCCCGCGATCTTTGCCGGAATTCCCGGTCTCGGCGGTCGAATCGATCGTAAGGAGCGGCCGAAGAGGACGACGCCATCCTTGCCCGGTCGGCTCCCATCCGGATACTGAGAGAGACTTCTTTCACCGTCTCGCGATAGCGATATGAACGAAACGCAGCCGCTGGTCGGCGTGATCATGGGCAGCCGGTCGGATCTCGACACGATGCAGGCGGCCGCCGACGTGCTCGCCGAGTTCGGCGTGCCGCACGAAGTGCAGATCGTGTCGGCGCACCGCACGCCCGAACGCATGGCCGAGTACGCCCGCACCGCCGAGGGTCGTGGCCTCGAGATCATCATCGCGGGAGCCGGCGGCGCGGCGCATCTGCCCGGAATGGTCGCCTCGCAAACGGTCTTGCCAGTGTTGGGAGTGCCCGTGCAAAGCAAGACACTCAACGGACTGGATTCGTTATTGTCGATCGTGCAGATGCCGGGCGGCATCCCCGTCGGAACGCTCGCCATCGGACCAGCGGGCGCGCGGAACGCGGGCCTGCTCGCGGTCCGCATGCTGGCGACGACGCGGCCCGACCTTCGGGCGAAGCTCCACGAGTTTCAGAAGCGGCAAACTGAGGCCGTTCTCGCCGACGCCGTCGTGAAGGATGCGTCCGCATGATGTCGCTGCCGCCCGGAAGCACGCTGGGAGTCTTCGGCAGCGGCCAGCTCGGCCGCATGTTTGCGTTCGCAGCCCGCCGGATGGGCTATCGCGTGCACGTTTTCTCTTCCGATCGAGACACGCCCGCTGGGCAGGTCGCCGATGTCGAAGTCGTCGCCGATTATGACGACGCAACGGCCATCGCGAGCTTTTGCCGGTTGGTTCAGGCCGTCACGTTCGAGTTCGAGAACGTGCCGGCGACGGTCGCTCAGGTCGCTGAACAATTCGTGCCGGTCCGGCCCAGCGGCAGCGTTCTCCACCTTTGTCAGCACCGCTTGCGCGAGAAAACGGCTCTTCGCGAGGCGGGATTGCCAGTGCCCGCCTTCGCGGCCGTGCGATCGCTCGCCGAATTGAGAGTTGCGGCCGAGTCGATCGGTTGTCCGGCGGTCTTGAAGACCGCGACCTCGGGCTACGACGGCAAGGGACAGATCAAGATCACCGGCGACAGCGACCTGAACGCCGTCTGGAACGAACTGCGGACGGACGAAGCAATCTATGAAGCGTTCGTGAGCTTCGAGAAGGAGCTGTCGGTCATCGGTGTCCGCGGGGTCGACGGCTCGATGGCCTTCTATGGTCCGATCGAAAACGAGCATCGCGATCACATTCTCGACATCTCGCGATGTCCCGCTCACGTGCCGGAGTCGGTCAGCCGAAACGCGGTCGAGCTCGCCCGGGCGGTGCTGGAAGCCCTCGACGTCGTGGGCGTGCTATGCGTCGAATTGTTCATGAAGCCCGACGGCGGGCTGCTCATCAACGAACTCGCTCCCCGGCCGCATAACAGCGGCCACCTTACGATCGAAGCCTTCGCGACGAGTCAGTTCGAACAGCAGGTGCGGGCCGTCGCCGGCCTGCCGGTGGGTTCGGCGGAACAACTTCGACCGACGGCCATGGCGAATCTGCTGGGCGAGGCTTGGTTTCCGCACGAGCCTCGCTGGGACCGGGCCTTGGATGTCCCCGGCGTCGCCCTGCATCTTTACGGTAAGGCCGAGGCGAAGCCGGGACGTAAGATGGGTCACCTGACGGCGACGGCCGACGACATCGACGAAGCGGTGCGACGGGTCGTCGCGGCGCGAGATGCCCTTCAGCCGCAATGACGTGCCATGCCTGCCGAAGCGAAACAGTTCATCGGGGCCATCGGACTGATCCGGCGCGACCGAGAAGACGGCCGCAACGAGTGGCTCGCCCTGTGGAACACAGGTCGCGGCTGCTATCAGTTCGTCGAAGCCCATAAGCTCGAAGGCGAGTCGTATCGGCAGTCGTTGCTTCGCGAGGTCGCCTGGACGACGGGGCTGCGCACGGGCAAGGACTTTCTCGTCTCCGGCGGCCCGCGGGCGCATCTGCAATTCGCCGAAGCCAAGCACTGCGACGCCGACCCGGTCTGGTTCATCGTCGAATTCTATCTCGTCGAGCTCATGGGCAAGCGTCACCGCGAAACGCTCGCAGGAAACAGCGGGCTCGCGTGGATCACCGTCGACGACGTCAAGGCCGGCCGCGCCCTCGACGGTCGCCCACTCTGCCGTCGCCTGCTGTCACTGCTGAAACAGGCCGACATTCTCGTGTCGTATGAGAGTTAGGCTCTGTCGGAAAAGCGTGCGAAAGGCGTTCGACGGGATCGGACGCAGGGGAACTGATTTGACGCTTCGCCCCTGGCTCGCGACGATGGAGGCATCAACTTCCTCCGACGCTCACGAGACGAACGGCGCGCCTCGCTGGATCGTTTGTTTTCGCAAGGAACCTGTATGCGTTGTGGTGCCTGCCTGCTTGCATGGTTGCTGTGCGTCGCTGCTGCTGGCGCGGATGTTCCCGCGATCGATTTCGCCCGCGACGTGCAGCCCATCCTGAAGGCGCGCTGCTACGAGTGTCACGATGGCGCGAAGCAGACGGCGGGTTATCGGCTCGACGTGAAGTCGGTCGCGCTCCGCGGTGGTGAATCGGGTGAGCCGGCGATCCTTCCTGGGAAAATCGCGGCCAGCGAACTCTTCCGCCGCGTGACGAGCGACGACGAGGCGATGCAGATGCCGCCGGAAGGCGAGCGTCTCTCCGCGAAAGAAATCGACGTCCTGAAACGCTGGATCGACGGCGGAGCCGCGTGGCCGCAGGAACTCGCGGGCGAAGACCCACGCAAAGCCGATCATTGGGCCTTCTCGCCGCCCGTTCGGCCGGAACTGCCGTCCGTCGAGGACGAATCGAGAGTCCGCAATCCCATCGATCACTTCATTCTCGCGAAGCTGCACTCTGATGGACTTTCACCGTCGCCCGAGGCCGACAAGGTCACGTTGATCCGTCGGCTGCATCTCGACCTCGTCGGCTTGCCGCCGACGCCCGAAGAGGTCGACGCCTTTCTCGCCGACAGGGGTCCGAATGCCTACCGCGATCTCGTCGAACGACTCCTGTCTTCGCCCCACTACGGCGAGCGCTGGGGACGGATGTGGCTCGACGCCGCCCGATACGCCGACAGCGACGGCTACGAGAAAGACAAGCCGCGGTTCGCGTACTTCTACCGCGACTACGTGATCAACGCCTTGAACCGCGACCTGCCGTACGACCGGTTCGTCGTCGAGCAGATCGCGGGCGATCTGTTGCCGCGGCCGACGCAGGACCAGCTCGTCGCGACGGGCTTTCTGCGGAACTCGATGATCAATGAAGAGGGGGGCGTCGATCCCGAGCAGTTCCGCATGGAGGCGATGTTCGATCGCGTCGACGCCCTCGGCAAGAGCGTGCTGGGCCTCACGATCCAGTGCGCCCAGTGCCACACGCATAAGTTCGACCCGCTGACGCATGAAGAGTACTACGGCCTCTTCGCGTTCCTGAACAATTCGCACGAAGCGAACATCGCCGTCTACAACGAAAACGATCTGAAGCTCCGCGAATCGATTCTCGACCGCGTGCAGGCGACGGAAGAGGAGTTGCGAGCGAAGCATCCTGACTGGACGAGCCGCAAGTCGCGGTGGGAAGAGACCGTCCGCGGCGATCAACCGAAGTGGAGCGTCGTCCGGCCCGAACTCGATTCGAGTGGCGGCCAGAAGCACTACCTGCTCGACGACGGCTCGGTGCTCGCCGCCGGTTACGCCCCGACCAAGCACACGACCGAGTTCACGGCGAAGACCGACCTCAAAGAGGTCACGGCCGTGCGCCTCGAACTGCTCAACGACCCGAATCTCCCGCGCAGCGGCCCGGGTCGCAGCATCTACGGGCTGCTCGCGCTCAGCGAGTTCAAAGTCGTCGCCGCCCCAGCCGACGGTTCCGCGGGTGGTCAGGAAGTGATGATCGCCTCGGTCACGGCCGACGCGAACCCCGCCGAGAAGCCGCTCGAAGACACCTTCGATGACAAAGGCAAGAAGGACCGCGTCACCGGTCCCTCGGCCTATGCCATCGACGGCAAGAACGAAACCGCCTGGAGCATCGATATCGGCAACGGACGCAGCAACGTGCCCCGCAAGGCCGTGTTCGTGTTTGAAACGCCGATCAAGTTTGAACAGGGTGCCACGCTCACGTTCAAGCTCACGCAGAATCACGGCGGCTGGAACAGCGACGACAACCAGAACAACAATCTGGGTCGCTTCCGCTTCGCCGTGACCGACGCAGTGGACGCGAAGGCCGATCCGCTGCCCGCGAGCGTGCGCGAAGTCGTCGAAACCACTTCGGCGGAACAACGCACTCCAGAACAAACGGCGGAAGTCTTTTCCTTCTGGCGAACGACCGTCCCAGAGTTCGCCGAAGCGAACGCCGCCATCGAAGCGGCGTGGGCGAATCATCCCCGCGGCACGACACAGCTTGTGCTCCGCGAGCGACAGGACCGACGGCCGACGCATCTTCTCAAGCGCGGCGATTTCCTCGCTCCCGCGAACGTCGTCGAGCCGGGCGTGCCGGAGTTCCTGCACGCATTACCCGCGAACGCTTCACCGACTCGGCTTGACTTCGCGAAGTGGCTCGTCGCTCGCGAGAGTCCGACGACCGCACGGGCGATCGTCAATCGTGTATGGCAGCAGTATTTCGGCACGGGACTCGTCGAAACGAGCGAAGACCTTGGCATCCAGGCCGCCGAGCCAAGCCATCCGCAGTTGCTCGACTGGCTCGCCGTCGAACTGATGGAACGCGGCTGGAGCCTCAAGCATCTCCATCGGCTCATCGTGACGAGCGCGACCTATCGGCAAAGCTCTCACGTATCGCCCGACCTGCTCGCGAAAGACCCGTACAACCGACTGCTCGCCCGCGGAGCACGCGTTCGCGTCGAAGGCGAGATCGTTCGTGACATCGCGCTCGCCGCGAGCGGCTTGCTCGACGCCGAAGTCGGCGGACCGAGCGTCTATCCGCCGCTGCCGGAGTTTCTGCTCCAGCCGCCGGTCAGTTACGGACCGAAGGCGTGGCCCTTCTCGGAAGGCTCCGAAAAGTACCGCCGGGCGCTGTATACGTTCCGTTTCCGCTCGGTCCCTTACCCGATGCTCGACACGTTCGATGCTCCGCCCGGCAATACCTCTTGCGTGCGTCGCACGCGCTCGAACACGCCGTTGCAGGCCCTCGTGTCGCTCAACGAGCCGATCTTCATGGACTGTGCGCGTTCGCTCGCGATGAAGGCCGTGACGGAGGGCGGCGACACCAACCAATCGCGTCTGGCCGAAGCGTTCCGCCGCTGCGTGAGTCGGGAACCGAATGCTGTCGAGACGGCGGAACTGCTGCGATTGTTCGAGTCGCAGCGGTCTCGCTTCGCGGAAGGCAAGGCGGACCCCTGGCAGCTTGCCGCGGCCGATCCCGCGCAGCCTCCGGCCCTTCCGGACGGCGTCGCCCCCGCCGATCTCGCCGCCTGGACCGCGGTCGCCCGCGTGCTTTTGAACCTCGACGAAACAATTACCAAAGAATGATGCCGCCGATTGTGGTAGAATCGTGGTTTGCTCTTTGACGTATCGCAGACTCGATCGCGAATGCGAACCCCTCTCCTCTCGGGAGAGGGGCAGGGGTGAGGGGCCGAAGCGGCGGCAACAGATGCAAGCCGCGCCTTCACCGTCACGCCTTCGTCTCCACGACCTTCCACGAAATCGACTGATTCCATGAGTCCCTCCGAAGACACGCCCTCCGGCGCTCCCGCCGAGAATAAACCCGCCTTCGAGAAGAAGAGCTTCTTCGACAAGAAGCTCAGCGATCGGCCCGAGCGGTTCGAAGACTTCTCGATCTGGCAGGAAGCCCGACGGTTCACGAACCGCCTGTACGACGTCACCGAAAAGCCGGATCTCGTCGGCGATCTCGGCGTGCGCGACGCCTTGCGTCGCTCGTCGGTCGACGTGATGACCCGGCTTGCCGAGGCCTGCGAAAGCGGCGGCGATCGCGATTTCTCGCGCGGCCTGACCCACGCCAAAGCCTCGGCCGCCGCCGTGCGGTCACTGGTCTTCATCGGCACCGACCGCGGCTATTTCACCGAGCCCGAACAGATTGAACTCGCGGGTCGAGCCGCGTCGCTGATCCGCATGATCGGCAGCCAGCTCTTCCGCCTGAAACGGGCCGAAGGCACCGACTTCAAACGCTCCGGCCCCGGCGGACCGGGCGGCTTCGCCGGCAAGAAGCCCGGGTTCGGACCCAAGAAACCCTACGGTTCAAAGCCACCCGGCGGCTTCAGCGGCAAGAAGCCCTTTCGGCCGAAGCGCGACGACTAAGTAGTGGACCGTCTCGCCTGATTTGGTGGGTGGCACGCCCTGACGTAGGAAGGGCGTGGCGAGACATCTCACGCCCACGCCCATCCCGTTGGTCTGGGCGTGCCCCCCACCCGGATTTCGTGCTTCGGTTTTTTCGGATTTGAACGACTCGCCATGAACTGCCAAACCCATCTCCATCGCGGCATCGACCCCACCTCCGTCTCGCGTCGCTGGTTTCTTCGCGACTGCGGACTCGGTCTGGGGGCGATCGCCCTCAGCGATCTGCTCGGCGGGAAGGCGCACGCCGCGAACTCGCTGGGTGATCCGCTCGCCCCGAAGCGGTCGCCTCACGAGCCGAAGGCGAAGCGGGTCATCCACCTGTTCATGGCCGGCGGGCCGAGTCAGCCGGAGCTCTTCGACTACAAGCCGAAACTCGCCGAACTCGACGGCACGCTACCTCCGCCCGAGCTGCTCGAAGGCTACCGGGCGGCGTTCATCAACCCGAACTCGAAGCTGCTCGGGCCGAAGTTCAAGTTCGCCAAGCATGGGCAAAGCGGGGCCGAGATTTCGGAGCTTCTGCCGCATCTCGCGAACGTCGTCGACGACATTTCGATCGTGAAGTCGATGGCGTCGGATGCGTTCAACCACGCCCCCGCCCAGATCATGATGAGCACCGGCAGCCAGCAGTTCGGCCGGCCGAGCTTCGGCTCGTGGACTCTCTACGGCCTCGGCAGCGAGACGAACGAACTGCCGGGCTACGTCGTCCTGCAATCGGGCGCCAAAGGCCCGAGCGGCGGAAACAGCAACTGGGGCAGCGGCTTCCTGCCGACGGTCTACCAGGGCGTGCAACTCCGCGGCGGCGGCGATCCGGTCCTCTATCTCTCGAACCCGCGCGGCGTCGACGACCACCTGCAGCGCGATTCGCTCGACAGTCTGAAGCGGCTCAACGAGATGCGGCTCGGCGTCGTCGGCGATCCCGAGATCGCGACCCGCATCAACTCGTTCGAGATGGCCTACCGGATGCAAACGAGCGCACCCGAACTCATGGACCTCTCCGGCGAAACGCAGGACACGCTCGATCGCTACGGCGTCGAACCCGGCAAGCCGTCGTACGCCGCGAACTGCCTGCTCGCCCGACGACTCATCGAACGCGGCGTGCGGTTCGTGCAGTTGTTCCACGAATCGTGGGACCAGCACGGGAACCTCGTCGCCGACCTGAAGAAGAACTGCGGCGAGACCGACAAGGCGAGCGCGGCCCTTGTCGCCGACCTCAAGCAACGCGGCCTGCTCGACGAGACGCTCGTGGTGTGGGGCGGCGAGTTCGGCCGCACGCCGATGGTGCAGGGCGGCAACGACGGCCGCGACCACCACCCCAACGCCTTCAGCATGTGGCTCGCCGGCGGCGGCGTGCAGCGGGGCCTGTCCCTCGGCGCCAGCGACGACCTCGGCTTCAACGCCGTCGAGGACCGCGTCCACGTCCACGACCTGCATGCGACGTTACTGCACCTCCTCGGCTTCGATCACACGCAGTTGACGTACCGGTTTCAGGGAAGAGATTTCCGCCTGACGGACGTGCATGGGGACGTGGTGACGAAGCTGTTGGCGTGAACGATCGCAGATTCTGCCACGAAGGCGGCGGGGACGGTCTGTCGCGCGGCACCCGTAGTCCGAAGTGATGGGCGTGTCTCGCACCGGTGGCTCACTCACACCTTACGTAATGGCGCAAGACGCGGTGCCAATATCCGAGTGTCACACCTGTTATTGCGGGAACCGGCGCGACGTATCGCTTAGGGAAAAAATGTCCCCCTGAACGACCGCGGCGCATCGTGATTTCAACGGCAAGAAGGCAGGCCAAGGGCCGACGAGGTTCCTGGAAGCGATTCTGGCCCGTTGTTCGTCGGGTTCGAGAGGCGGACCGGGTTCTTGCCGACGTTCCGGGGGCGTTCGCACGCGCCGGCTGCGGGCCTTTCCGCGAAAGTCCGACGTTAGTGCGTTTGCTGCTGCGGCCGACCCGCGACCTGATCGAAGACGCTCCCGAGCGAGCCGGTCGGCTCCCCTTTCATCACGTATTCCTTATTGGCGGCCTGAAGTCCCGCCGCCAAGTCCGGGTCGTCGGCCCAGTCCGCGGGGCCGTACTCGCGCGTATCGACATACACCTGCCCTAGCCGGGCGTGGTGCTTCTGCACTAAGTGAAAGCCGTCCGCGGCGCGGACGATCTGGAAGCTCATCACCCCTAAACAGACCAGCGCCCCGGTGCTGAAGCCCGCGATGAAAGTGCCGCTTTGCCGCATCGTCCGACTCCTTCGATTCACGTCGTTCTATGGAGCCGCGCTTCGCCACTCGGTCGTCGCCCCGGCCCAAGATCAGCGGTGAATATCTAACTTTGCCTTCGGACTCAAGGCGAGATTGACGTCCGCTTCGCCGGCGCGGATGCCGCTCGGGAGTCATCCGCCGTGTCGCGAGCGCCGGGCCGATCTGTCGAGAGGTTCGTGGGCCGAGCCGAGGTGTCGGATCGCCCGCACTCGTCGGTGGCGGTCGATGCCGCCGGCTCCGCTGTGCCGGTGACGCAGGAACGACCCGCCGGTGCGCTCGTCTTTTGTCCGACACGGTCCTCAGCGGCCGCGCCGTCCGTGCTCAATCGCCGTCGACGGCGTCTTTCGCGGCCCGACCGGCATCCAATACGGCGTCTCCGACATCCTCGCCGGCGTCGCGGGCCGATTCGTGCGGACGGGCGTCGAACGCGTCTTTGATCCCGTCCGCTTGGTCGACGTTCGGCGTTCGCTCACAAGCGGGCAGCGTGAGCAGCGTGGCGACAAGCAGCGACCCGTAGAGCTTCATATTCGTCACCTTTCGATGGTCGCAGGACTTGAGGAACCTCGTGCAGCCACCGACGCGCTTACACCCGGATGTAGCCCAGCAGGAACAGGATCAGGACGATGATCAGGATCAGCCCGAGCAAACCGCTGCCCCCGGCTAGACCCCTGTTGCCCCGGCGGTGGCCGTAGCCGCCGCCCAGCAGGACCAGCACCAGGACGATGATGAGGATCAGTACGATGGGACTCACAAACCGCTCCTTCGAGGACAATGACGACGCCCGCCTCCGCCCCTCGCGGGGTCGGCAGCTGCGCCTGGCGCCACTGGTGGCGAGCCACAAGCGCGAACGTCTGGCGATGATCCTACTTGATTTCGTCCAGACGTGCGATGCGGGTTAGCGTAAGCCGTTATGCCGTCGCATCGCAAGCAGGTGCGCTACTCTCATGAGCTTGGTGACCTGAACGAGTTCACCTTCTCGACCTACCGGCGAATGCGGTTGCTGACGAAAGATTCCTGGCGCCGTAGCCTTCTCGCGTGGGTGGGCCGCCGAACGTTCGTCCGCGCGCCACGGCTTCGGTCTTGCCGACCTCGAGCTTCGCGAGCTGGTTGTCGAGCGTCGTCAGGTGCAGGCGTTCGAGCACCTGCACCGTTCCCGCTTTCTCCAAAGCCGCGATATTCTTCATGACCACCTCGGAATCGCCTGAAAGCCCGATCGCCTGCGCTTCCGCATCGTCAGTCGCCGCTGCCTGAAGGATCGTGACGTCGAGGTCGATCGCAGCGGGCTTGGAATCGAGCAGACCGACGAGATCGCGCAGCGGACCGAGATCCTGATCGGGGGCCACGATCAGCAGCGAGTTGGAGAGCGTTTGCGGAACGATCTTCAGGTTGTCCGAGCCGTGCATGAGTTGTGCGAGCGACGCCGCGACGTCGGCGGCCGGAACATGCTCGAGCTTGATGATCTGAAAGCCTTCCGGCAGCGCGGCAGCGGCCTCATCCTGACCGAAGGACGCACTTACAAACAGCGCCGTCGAACACGCGAACGTCAGCAGTCGCATCGCGTTCATCATTTGGTCTCCTCAAAAGAACGTCGAGACGTCGCGCCTATGCCGACGAGGCCGGCACGCGCCCCTGGGGAGACAACACCGGTCGCGGGCGACCGACACCGCGGGACTTCGCGATTTCGGCGGCCCGCCCTTGTAACTCGCTCGCCAGACGAGAGGCGTGTTACGAAACGCCGCGGCGAGAGCGTCTTGCAAGCTCGTGGTTTGTGCGCCACGCTGTGAGAGGCTGAACCGGCGGAGGGCTTGCCAGGAGCCGCCTACACAGATTGTCGGGAGTTGGCCGTTGTCGGATCCTGAGAGAGTCCTGAACGAGGTCCATCAGACCGGCGACTTGTCGCAGTCTCGCACGCCACTCGTCGCCCTTTGTGGACTCGCCGCGATCTACGGATTGGGATTTGGGCTCGCCATGCTTCCCGTCGCCTTGTTCACAGGCCCTCATCTGCTGATCGGGGCGATGGCCCATATGGCGCTGGGAGCCGTCTACCTGACGGCGGGCTTAGGCGTCCGCAGCGACCAACGCTGGGGTTACTGGTTGATAACCTGCCGCTCTTGTGTCGTGGCCGGCATCGGGTTGATCGCTGTCGTGCAAGCATGGGGTTCGACGAGCGGAATCGTTTTTTGGTCGCTGCTGTCGCTCTTCTTTCTGGTGATGGCCGGCGCGTCTTTCAGAGCCACGCCGCGACGAGAGCATGATGTGGATCCAGAGTGATGAGCACTCATGTATAACGACCAGTCTGCCTATCCGTTCGAGAGCGCGACCTATGACGTCGAGCCCGGCGGAGATCGACTTCGCGAGCGGCGTCATACCGGCTTCGGAATCGCGTCGTTCGTCCTCGCGATCTTGTCGGGGATCGCGATGCTGGCGCTGTTCGTCGTCGCCGGGATTATGGAAACCGCGACGCCCGAAGGACTCGACGAGGAATCGATCGAGGCGATGGCCGTCGGATTGGGCTTCTTCGGGTTCGCGATGGCGACCCTGCTCGCGTTCGTGCTGGGCGTGGCGGGACTGTTCCAGTCGAATCGCAACAAGACGTTCGCGATTCTTGGAATGCTGTTTTCGATCCTGACGCTCCTCGGCACGACCGGGTTGATCACGGTGGGACTGATGATGGAGTGAATCGCCATCGCTCGAAGTTGTCGAACGACCGATGCCGCGATCAGCGCGGGGCGAGGGTTCTCGCTTCCGCCAGGTGAATCTGCGCAAACCTTGCCGATTCTTCCGCAAATGCCAATTCTGCGGCTCAGGCGTCGCGTAGGGCCGGAAACTGCCGCAGAGACGGCATCGCCGGCACGATCGGGCACTCCCGCCGGTCGATCATAACCTCGCGTAGGGACCGCCGACCGCTTCGATGGCGGTCTCGATCAGGGAGGCGACCATGCTGCGACGTGACGACTTGCGACGATTCGCTGCTCGCACCGGCTCAGCGGGAATGCTCGCGACGCTGTTGGCGGCTTCGGTGGCCGACGCGGCGTTGCCGACCGGCGGAATGCTGCTGCCGCGTCCTAAAGGTCCGTCGCGAAACGACCTGCCGTCGAGCACGTCGTTCAGCGCCTACCGCGTGCCTTCGGCGATCGCCTATGGCATGGGCGGAGCCAGCGACACCGCGAGCGGTGACTCGGCATTCGCCGTCGCGAGCACCCGTTCGCCTGCGAAGCGGACGGCGACGGTGAATCTGCAATCTTCCGAGCGACAACCGCTGATTCAGCCGCGCACGCTGGCCTCGAATGATGCGGAGAACGCGTTCAGCCGCCTCGAGCCGGCGACGGATCAGCCGCTGGAACTCAGTCCGTTCGACGCCTCGGGCGAAGTGTCGCCGGCGACGTTCGCCGACCTGCGTACCGTCGAAGCGGCCGATCACGCGAGCGTTGAGCCGGCCGGCAAGTTCGCGGGACTGAAGGGCATTTGCCCCGTCACGCTGCGTGAAGAGCGGCGGGTCGTGACGCCGCGCCCGGAACTCTTCTCGATGCACGGCGGACGGCGCTTCGAGTTCGCCACGCCCGACGCCAAGGCGGCGTTCGACGCCAACCCGCAGATGTACGCTCCGGTGCTCGGCGGTCGCGACGTCGTGCTGACGGCGTCTGGTGCCGACGAGGCGATCGGCTCGCTCAAGCACGCCGGGTTCTTCCGCGAGCGGCTGTACCTCTTCCAGAGCGACGAAAGCTGCCGAGCGTTTCGTGAAAACCCCCGGCGGTTCGCCGTGCGGGACCAAGACGTCGTCGGGCATTGATATGAAGCCGAGGGGTTGCAACCCCTCGGCTTCATTCGTCTCATAGGGCGATGACGACTGCCACGCCCTCCTCGCATGCCGTTTCCGGCCTCGCCAAACGCATCATTCCCTGCCTCGACGTGCATGCCGGCCGCGTCGTGAAGGGGGTCAACTTCGTCAACCTGCGCGACGCGGGAGATCCCGTCGAGATCGCACGCGGTTACGAAGAGCAGGGGGCCGACGAACTCGTCTTTCTCGACATCACGGCGAGCCACGAGCAGCGCGACATCATTCTCGACGTCGTCCGCCGCACCGCCGAGCAGGTTTTCATGCCGCTGACCGTCGGCGGAGGCATCCGGACGCTCGACGACATCCGCAACCTGCTCAACGCCGGCGCCGACAAGGTTTCGATCAACTCCGCTGCGGTGAAAACGCCGGAGTTCGTCCGCGAGGCCGCGGAGCGTTTCGGCAGTCAGTGCATCGTCGTGAACATCGATCCGCGGCGCGTGTTGTGGGAGACGGGAGATCGGGCGAGCGGAGGATCGGAGGACCGGCCCGATCATCTTCGCGTAAAGCAACGCTCGGCCCCTGCTTGGTGGCTCGCAAAGCACTCGTCTCCCGATCCTCCGCTCGCGCGATCCCCCGCTCCCCTTTCCTGGGACGTGCACATTAACGGCGGCCGCGTTCCCACCGGCATCGACGCCGTCGAGTGGGCCAAGGAGATGGAGCGGCTTGGGGCCGGCGAGATCGTGCTGACCAGCATGGACGCCGACGGCACGAAAGACGGCTACGATCTCGAAATCACCCGGGCCGTCGCCGAGGCGGTGACGATCCCCGTCGTCGCCAGCGGTGGAGCCGGG
>JACCRE010000056.1 GCA_013813775.1 Planctomycetaceae bacterium | reverse complement strand
GTAGCGGCAGGTCGATCTGTATGTAGCGGTGCCGGGAATCATCGGATACCACAGGTGATGAAAAGTGTCTTGGAGACGATGCTACACTTACGAGATGTCCGCACTAGAAGAAATGCTGGAGGTGTCGATCTCGGCGGGACAGATCTTCTACGGCCAGACTCGCCGACGCACCGACGTTCCCTTCGACGAAGATCTCCGCTCTCGCACACGCTCGCTGGCGGCGCGACTGCACGAGTTGATGCGGTCGGGCGTCACGCCGCCTGCAATCTATGACAAGCGAAAGTGCGAGCGCTGCTCGCTCAAGCCCGACTGCTTGCCGGAGCTACCAACGAAACGACAATCGGCCGCCGGTTGGCTGGATCGGCAGTTGGAGTCGGCGTTGAAGGTGGAGAGTTGATGGCCGAGTGACAGCGTTTGGCACGTGACCCCATGAAGACCCACCTCAACACGCTCTTCGTCGCCACCGAGGGTTCGTATCTCGCGAAAGACGGACGGGCCGTCGCCGTGCGGTTCGAAAAGCAAACGAAGCTGCGGGTGCCGCTGCATAATCTCGACGGCATCGTGTGTTTGGGACGGATCGGTGCGAGTCCGGCATTGCTGGCCGCCGCAGCCGAAGCGGGCGTGCGAGTGTCGTTCCTGTCCGCCCGCGGCCGATTTCTCGCGGCAGTGCAGGGCTACACTCCGGGCAACGTGCTGCTGCGGCGCGAGCAATATCGCGCGGCCGACGACGAAGCCCGCACGCTAGCGATCGCCCGATCGTTCGTCTTGGGAAAACTCGCGAACTGCCGCACCGTGCTGCTGCGAGCGGCACGTGAATCGACCGATGCCGAACGAAGCCAGCGTCTCTGCAAGGCGGCCGACCGACTGGCGATTGGCTTGACGGAAGCGAAGACCGTCGACTCGCTCGACGCCCTTCGCGGCCTCGAAGGCGAAGCCGGTGCCCGCTACTTCGGAGCGTTCGATGATCTCTTGGGCTCGCCCGATGAGGCCTTTCGCTTCAACGGTCGCAGTCGACGTCCGCCGCTCGACCGCGTCAACGCATTGCTGTCGTTCGTTTACACATTGCTGATGCACGACTTGAGAAGCGCGTGCGAAAGCGTGGGGCTCGACGCGGCGGTCGGCTTTCTACATCGCGACCGTCCCGGCCGGCCGGGCTTGGCACTCGACATGATGGAAGAGTTCCGCCCCGTGCTCGCTGACAGGCTTGTGTTGTCGCTTATCAACCGTGGCCAGGTCGCTGCCAGCGGCTTCGAAACGCTCGAAAGCGGCGGAGTGGTCATGAACGACGCGACGCGGAAGGCTGTGATCGTCGCTTGGCAGAAGCGGAAACAAGAGGAAGCGGTTCATCCGTTTCTCGACGAGAAGACGACGCTGGGCCTTTGGCCGCACCTTCAGGCGCGACTCCTCGCCCGTCACCTCAGGCGCGATCTCGACGCTTATCCTCCCGTGATTTGGAAGTAGCCAGAGTCCAGTTCGGAACTTCTATTTCCTAATTCCCATTTCTTACTTCCTCCTATGTACGTTCTCGTCACTTATGATGTCGCCACGGCGACGCCCAAAGGACAGAAGCGGCTTCGGAAGGTCGCCAGGACATGCCTCGACTACGGCCAGCGTGTGCAGAACAGCGTGTTTGAGATGGAGGTCGACCCGGCGTTGTGGACTGAGTGTCGCGGCCGCTTGCTCGACCTCGTCGAGCCGACCGAAGACAGTTTGCGGTTCTATTTCCTCGGCGACAATTGGCATAGGAGGGTCGAACACCATGGCTCGAAGCCCACCTACGACGTCGATGGACCTCTGATCGTGTGATTCCTCGGAGTATGAACGCAGGCCATCACTCGCGTGCGAACCCAAAGCGCGCCCTCCAACCCCAAGAGGTTCGCGGACTCCGTAACTGTATGTGGTACAATGAACTTACAATCTCCGCAGGTATTGCCTGGCGGAGTCAAACGAGCGTTGCGGCGCAGGTTCGCGGAACCCTCGCCGCAAGTATTGACGGGGTCGCGATTTGGCGAACCCGACGTCGCCCCTCACGCAGGGGCGTGGATTGAAACGTAGAGCGATCGTCGCTCTCGTACTGGACGCGAAAGTCGCCCCTCACGCAGGGGCGTGGATTGAAACCACGCAGCGGAAAAGAGACCCACGCTCGATCTCGTCGCCCCTCACGCAGGGGCGTGGATTGAAACGACAGCTCGTGATGCGCAATCACCCTGTTCAAGCATGTCGCCCCTCACGCAGGGGCGTGGATTGAAACACAAGGGGCCCTACCGCTACGTCGCGAAGGTCGCGTCGCCCCTCACGCAGGGGCGTGGATTGAAACACCTCTGCGTGTGGCACATACGGCGATCTCACGAGGTCGCCCCTCACGCAGGGGCGTGGATTGAAACAGTCAAGGGAAGCTGCGTGAATCCAGACCCCGAAGTCGCCCCTCACGCAGGGGCGTGGATTGAAACCTGCCGGCCAGCTGCTTGAGCAAAGGTGGCCGCATGTCGCCCCTCACGCAGGGGCGTGGATTGAAACCGGCGGACGAGGTAGCCCTCTCGAAGCCTCGGATGTCGCCCCTCACGCAGGGGCGTGGATTGAAACGACAACACGGACGCCTGGGCCAATGGGACCGGGGTCGCCCCTCACGCAGGGGCGTGGATTGAAACAGGCTCCCCGGCCCATCGTCCACGACACCGGCCCCGTCGCCCCTCACGCAGGGGCGTGGATTGAAACCTCCTGTACCTGAGCCAGCCGAAGAGCCCAACAGGTCGCCCCTCACGCAGGGGCGTGGATTGAAACAAGGGACCGTACCGGTACATCGCGAAGGTCGCAGGTCGCCCCTCACGCAGGGGCGTGGATTGAAACTTCGCTTTTTGGCCAGAAGTGTTTTCCGGTTCAGGGTCGCCCCTCACGCAGGGGCGTGGATTGAAACCGCAGGACACGGTAGTCCTCTCGGAGCCTCGGATGTCGCCCCTCACGCAGGGGCGTGGATTGAAACTTTCTGCGGGCGTAAAAGAGTGCAAGTCCTCGCAGTCGCCCCTCACGCAGGGGCGTGGATTGAAACGACAACACCGACGCGTGGGCGACTGGGACCGGGGGTCGCCCCTCACGCAGGGGCGTGGATTGAAACCTCTA
>JACCRE010000322.1 GCA_013813775.1 Planctomycetaceae bacterium | reverse complement strand
GTGCACCATCTCCGTGAGGTCCGTGGACCCGTCGTCCGGCCAGACGCCCTTGAACTCCGGCGGACTGGTAGGGTCATCCACTGCCGCGGGCGTCGAAGCCCCGTTCGCGGTCGGAGGCGACGCATGGGCGGCGGTAGCGGCTTGTAGCAGCGGAAGGAAGCTCACGGCCTCGGCCTTCGACGCGAAGCCCAGCACGTACTCCGTGCGGCCGGGATTGCCGTGCAGCGTCGCCTGGGAGAGCAGAAACTTCTGAAAGGTCAGCCCGAGCAGCGGATACACGAACAACGGCATCAGCACGAGCGTCAGAATCGTGCGGCGGTCCCGCAACGTCTCGCGCAGCTCCTTCCGAGCCAACCGCAGGAGCCGTGCCGGTGAGCCGGGGTGGAGGGTCATGCGAGGGGGCGAGTGGGGGAAGGGGGAGACGGGGCGATGGAATAGTTAATGGCGAACCGCTCACTTCTCACTTCTGACCACTAACGTGCTGCGTTGGAGATCCGTGATGAACTCTTTTGCCGCAAACAGGCACAAACGGCACAAACCGAATTGAGAACGTCGCGGCGTCCACGAAGAACTTCGCTCCTATTGCGTCTCTTGCGTCTCCTCGCGGCCACAAGGCTTTTGCAACGAATCTCCAACTCACGACACGGGACTCTGACTACTGACTACCATTCCCCGTCCTTCGTCCAGCAGCGAGAAGAACATTTCGGTGAGCCTCGCATGGCCCGTCTGCGCGGCAAGTTCCTCGAGTGTGCCTTCGTGCCGGAGCTGGCCGCGGTGGAGCAGGCCGAAGCGATCGCAAAGTCGCTCGGCCTCGTCAAGACGGTGCGTCGAAACGATCACCGCCTTGCCTTCACGCCGCAAGAGATCGATGTAGTCGAAGATCACGCGGCTGCCGACGACGTCGAGCCCCCGCGTCGGCTCGTCGAGCAGCATGATCGGCGGATCATGCACGAGAGCGCGGGCCAGATTGACGCGTTGCTTCTGTCCCGTGCTGAGCGTCGCACAACGCCGGTCGAGAAATCCCCCGAGGTCGAGCACGCTCGCCAGTCGGTCGGTGCGGGCCGCGACATCCGCGGGCCGCAGCGAGTAGAGGTCGGCGGAGTACGCGAGCGTCTCGCGCGGCGTCAGCCACTGATAGAGGCCCGCGCTCGCTGAAACGAGACCAAGCCGCCGCTTCACTTCGACGGGCTGCTGACTGGCCGAGAAGCCGTCGACGAAGGCGTCGCCCGAGGTCGGCCGCAACAAACCGAGCAGCATCCGCAGCGTCGTCGTCTTTCCCGCCCCGTTCGGGCCGAGCAGTCCGTAGACCTCGCCCGGACCGACATGAAAGCTCAAATGATCGACCGCGCGAACGGTGGTCGGCCCGTCGCCGAAGAGCTTCGTGAGGTCGCGGACATCGATCACAAACGTCTTTCGGAAGCGCGGCCTCGTAACGGGCCGACACGATTGTGATTCATCCTGACAAAGTCAGGGAACGGCGAACAGGGAACGGCGAATCGCTCAGTTCCCGGTCTTCTCGGAGACCGGAGTCGCGCCAGGCTCACCGATCTGCGGGGCGACGAGCTTCGACCAGACCTCGTAACCGGCGTCGGACATGTGCAGGCCGTCCCACACGAACAGGTCTTCGTTCGGCAGGCCGTCGGCCTTCAGCATCGCCGGCCAGACGTCGACGAACTCGCAGTTCTTGTGCTTCGCGCAGGTCGCCGCGATCTCCGCATTGGCCTTCTGCATCGTCTCGGCGAGTTTCCAACGCGCGATGCTGGGCTTGATCGCGATGTAGACGATCTTCGTCTCCGGCAGGTCTTTGCGAACGGCCGCGATGAACGCTTCGAAATCTTTGTTGACCTGTTCGGGAGTTTTGCCGCGCGCGATGTCGTTGTCGCCCGCGTAGAGCACGACGACGCGCGGTTCGTGACGCAGGACGAGCCGATCGAGATAGCGCACCGAATCGGCGAGTTCCGAGCCGCCGAAGCCGCGGTTGAGCGCTTCGGCTTTCGGGAACGACTCCTCCAAATCCCAAAGGCGGATGCTGGAACTGCCGACGAAGACCACGCCGCCGGCGGCGGTGGGCCGCTTGCGGTCGAGAGCGTCGAACCGGCGCATCTCGGCCTCCCACATGTCAGCGGGAAGCGCGGCCTGCACGAGCGTCAGGCCAAAGATCAGCAAACAGCACACGACCGCGAGACGAAGACGCATGGATTCGATTCCGAAAGACGGGAGATGCCGCTCTACGAAGGTCGCGACGCGGTCACGAGACATAATGCGTCCGCCGGGAGCGGTTTTGAATCGGGATCGGCCATCAGGGAAAGTTATGAAGAGATCTCACGCAAAGACGCCAGGTGCTTGCACTCGACATACGGATTCCAACTTGAAATCGCGCGGGGTGGCCCGGCCTGCAAGGCTGGGCGGCGGAGCCGCAAGAAGCCTGTCTTGACCGCTCTAACGGTGAAAGAGCGGCGTCTTGTCGCTGCGCGACCCGGCCCTCCGGGCCGGGTCACCCCGCGCTGTTTCATATAAGAATCCGTATCAGAGCTGAAGATGAGGGTCAGGTGCCACTGGCTTCGCCAGTGTTTCGTGGGACCGGACGCCCCAGACGGCACTGGCGGAGCCAGTGGCACCCAGGTGATCGCGGCGCGTCCCCCCGACCTCCCGCCCTCGTTTCGTTTTATAACCGTGATCGCTCCGGGCGATCGTTCCGCGCATCGTGCAGGATGCGCGGCCCGGCTTCGGTCTGCAATTCAGAGCCGGAGAATGCGTCGGCCGGCGGCGCCGTCGGAGGCGGGACCGGCGGCACGGCATCGGGCGGCGAGATGAGCGGGGCCGGTGTGACCGGCGGACAAAGCGGCCCGGGAAGATGCACCGTGTGACCCCAAGGCGGCATCGGGACGGCGGGAGCCGCCCAGCGGAGCGGCGGCGCGACGCAGCTTGGCCCGTAGACCATGTCGTCGCCGCAGTGCGTTCGGCCGCCGTAGGGCGTGTACCCGCATTTGTACGAACAGCAGCAGCACGTCGAGCAGTCGCCGGCGATCCACATGAACGGATCGCACGGACCGCCGCACAGCGGCTTGCAGAATCCGGGGTAGGCGCGGCCGGTGGTGCAATCGATGACCCCCGGCCGGCACATGCAGCCGGTGATGCTGAGAGTCAGTAGTGCGCCGAACAGCAGTCTCATGACGGGTGCGCCGATCACGAAGAGCGTCCCGCGGTGCGGGTCCGTCAATCGGATCGTCCTGCCGGTCGTGCCGACTTGAACGGTTCAGCCGGATGTCGTGAAAAGACGGCGTTCGAGATTCGCCCGCGCGAGAATGGTTCGGCGACGACGGGTTTACGCGAGCCGGGAGCGTCAGCGACCGGAGTTCCGCAGACGGGAGGATTGGTGCCCGCTTCTTCAAAATGACGGTTCGCGACTGATGCGTCGTCGTTTTGAAACGACCACCAGCCGCAGCGCCGCGATGACGATCATCCAACGTTCCGGCTTCCATCGCACGTTCCCAAACATTTCCGACGACACGAGAACTTCCTCGTGACCGCGCAGGTTCTCATAACGACTTACGTCGCGGAACCACGGCGATGCGCGGTGATCGAGAAGAGGTGTGAGTCGCTACGGCGGCACCGACGGGACAAAACCATGGCTCTGGTCCCGCACGGCCCGTCGGAGACACTCACACCTGGCGTGGGAATCGGCTCGGGTGCGCGGACTCTCGCTCCGCGCGTCCCCTCGTCGCTTCGCGATTCCGGGGCGCCTCGGTTTCTTTTTCTTCCTTTCATTTGACGGTGAAAACGCTGCGGAACGGAAAAAAGAGACGCAGACGAAAACTTCTCGCGGCCCGCGGCGGTAACTGCCGCAGCCGAAACACGTTCCAGCACGTTTGCGGCGCGGGATTTCGCGTCTCCGCCTTGAATCGGCGTCGATCATTGTCTGCCGAGAGGGGGTTACCGTTCCGATAGACTCTTGCGTGCGGTCACCTTTTTCCGGAAACTTGGAAGAATCCCGTGAACCCGTCGCACGCCGGCGGCGTCTACGAGGGTAAGTGACGGTGCAGGCCGAAAGGCTCGCGTTGTTGGTTGAGGGTGCGGCGGCCTCGTTTTCCGCCGCATGAGCCCATTTTTGTGGGATGAGGCAGTGCCCTGGCAGGGGCCGAAAGACGCAAATACCTGCCTGTCTTCTACTTCAGAGGCTGCGGGGGACGCCCGCAGGAGGTCACGATGATCCAGTTCCGCACCAATGCCCTGGCGATCAACACCAACCAAGCCGAAGCGATTTTCGGCCTGGTCGCCAATGCGGACATTCATCATGACCTCCGTTGCGACAAAGGCATGTCCCCCTGTTGTTCGGGAAAACGGCGACGGATGTCGATGCGGCCGTATCCGAGTTCGGTTGTACCGGTACCACCGGTCGTCGAACAGGTCGGCACGCGCGGCAGAACGGCCCTCGGTACGACGCGTCCGCTATGGCGGACGAGCCGCGCCGGCGGTCCGGCCGCACGGCTCTGGGCCACGCTCGTCTTGCGAGCGAGCGCTCAGTAGCTGACGTCGATTCGTCGTCGTAACGCAGGACCAGACCGGCACGCCGCACAGGCGTGTTCGACGGTTTTGCCCACACCCGTGCTCTGACCTCGCCGCGATTCGGACGTCGTTCCGCGTCGCGCCCCGCGTCGGTCGATCGCCGTGGCCATCGTCTTCACGAAGACGCCGCTGCGGCTTCGCCGATGCCGCGAGACCAGAGTCTTCCCAACCAAGCCTCCCCGCGTCTCGGTCATACCGGGTCCGCGGTTCATCGAAGAAAGACAGTGTCTCGTGGACGAACAGGTGTTGATCGAACTTGTGAGGGCGAGCCAGGCCGGCGATCGAGAGGCGTTCGGCCGGCTCGCGGAACACTTCGAACCGACGGTCTTCGCGATCGTGCTCAAGCGATTGCGCAACCGGGCGGAAGCGCACGAAGTCGCGCAGGACGTCTTTATCCAGGCCATGCGGAAGATCGACCAGCTTCGCGAGCCGGAACGCTTCGCGGGCTGGATCCGTCAGATCGCGGTGCGATTGTCGATCAATCGGGCGGTCCGTCGGCCGGCGGAAACGATCAGCGCACCCGAATCGTTCAACGGACTTGCCGACGCGCCCGATTCTCCGCTCGAGACGCTCGTCACCCGCGAGCGGGCCGGGCAGCTTCGGGGCGGACTCGAGAAGCTCAAGGATCTCGATCGTCGAACGCTCGTCGCGTTCTACTTCGAGGGACGGAGCCTCAAGGAGATGAGCGACGAGTTCGAAAGCCCGATCGGCACCATCAAGCGCCGGTTGCACACGGCGAGGAATCGTCTCAAGGAAGAGTTGGGCGAGCTCCTTCCCGCGTGATGTTGAAGCGTGAGACGGCGTTCGAAGCCGAGGGGTCGCAGCCCCTCGGCTTCATTTTGTTCTTCAACGCGCAATCGTTATCGGCTTCCGCGCAAGCGAGGATCCGAAGCATCGCGCAGCGCCTCGCCGGCGAGGTTGTACGACATGATCGTGGCGAAGATCGCGAAGCCGGGCAGATAGATCAGCCACGGCGCGATCCGCAGGGCGTCGCGGCCTTCGTCGAGGATCGCGCCCCAGCTCGGCGTCGGCACCGTGATGCCAAGACCAAGGAACGACAGCGCGCTTTCCGTGAGAATCGCCCCGGCGACGCCGAACGTCGCCGCGACCAGCACGGGGGCCATCGCATTCGGCAGGATGTGCCGGAAGATCAATCGCGGTGCCGAATAGCCCAGCGCCCGCCCCGCGAGCACGAACTCCTGGTCGGCGAGCCGCAGGAACTCGCCGCGAATCAGCCTCGCGACGCCGGTCCAGCCTGTCAGCCCGATGACGACCATGATGTTCATCAGACTGGGGCCAAGGAAAGCCACGATCGTGAGAATCAAAAAGAAGGCGGGAAACACGATCACGATCTCGATGATCCGCGAGATGAACATGTCGACCCAGCCGCGGAAGAACCCGGCGAGCGAGCCGACGATAATCCCGATCGCGACGTAGATGCCCACGGCGACAAGACCGACGCTCAGGCTCACCCGGCCGCCCCACAACATGCGGCTCAGCACATCGCGGCCGATCTTGTCGGTGCCCAGCCAGTGCGGTGCATCCCAGCGGGCCGCCGGATCGCCTTCAATCCCGGTCGGTTTCCAACCGGGCTGTTTGTAAACGCCACGCAGGTCGAGTTCATCGAGCGCGTAAGGCACGGCGGGCCAGATCACCATTTCGTACAGGACCGGTGCACGCGGTGCGCGTTCCGCATCGACGGTCAGCACGCCTGCCTTATACGGCGTGCGATCCACCCGATCGGGCACGAACAGCCACCACAAGAGCGTCGCCGCCAGTGGAGTAATCAGCAGCGACGTGGCGATGCGACGCACCGCCCGGCGTCCCCAATGGCGCGTCGACACCACACGGGCCGCGATCAGGGTCAAACACAGCGTGATCAACGTCAGAAAATAGGCGTCGAGCTCGCGCAGCGAGGCGAACACCGGAAAGCCCCAACGGCTGCGGAACGTGACACGGTCCGCCGTGAGTTCTTCCAGCGTCTCGGCGAGCGACGCTGCTTCTTTCGCCGATAGACCACCTTCCGCGGTGTCGTCGAGCCGCTCACGAAGTCCGGCGAGCTTGTTCGCCGGGACTCGGGAGACGGCTCCCGCCATGCGATCGAGCCACACGGCGGCATCGGCGACCAATTCCTGTTGCTTCTCAGCCGGTTCGGTCGCCGCTCGCCGCAACAGCACGCGCACCGAGCGAACTCCCTCGGCATAGTCGAAGCGGTTGGCCCCGCGGTACGCGAGCGGTCGATCGTTCGCGAGCAGCGGCGCGAAAATCGCCAGCGACACGAACACCAGAATCAGCCACGAGACGAAGACCGCGAGCTTCCGCTTGCGAAACTCCTTCCAGACGAGCGTCCACTGACTCTCTTCCGGCCGCGGCGTCGTCGCGGCGACATCGGGCGGCGCAGGCGCATCGAACACGTTCCGCGGCGGATCGCCGGGCGGCGCAGGCGCGAACGTTTCGGGTGCCGTCATGCCGGCGTCGATGTCGTCGGAATTCTTCAACGGTTATCGCCTTCCATTCTCACTCCTCACGTCTTCGTTCTTCCGTTCTCAATCCTCATCTCCGCCTTTCCAGTGAGACCTGCGGATTGACGATCACGTACAGAATGTCCGAGACGAGAATGCCGAACAGCGTGAGCACGGCCGACAGGATCAGCGCCGCCATCACGGCGTCGTACTCGCGAAGCAGCACGTTCTCGATCGTGAACCAGCCCATGCCGGGAATCTGAAAGATGCGCTCGATGATGATGCTGCCGCCGATGAGTGCCGGCAGCAGCGTCGCGAACAGCGTGATCACCGGGAACAGGCCGTTCCGCAGCGCATGCACCATCACGACCCGCCACCGCGAGGCCCCCTTCGCCTCAGCGGTGCGGATGTAGTCTTGCCGGATGACTTCGAGCATGCCCGCCCGCATCTGACGGCTGAGATACGCCAAGCTGCCGTACGTCAGGCAGAAGACCGGCAGCACGATGTGATGCAGGTAGTCGAGGAACTTCTCGCCCGTCGACATCGACTCCCAGTCCTCGCTGAACAGGCCGAGCACCGGGAACCAGATCGCCTGATCCTTCTCGCCGAACCACATCATCAGCAGCGAGGCCACCCAGAACGACGGCAGGCTGTAAAGCAGAAACAGCCCCACAGTCGCGAGCTTGTCGAAGCCCGAGCGCGGGTTCGCGGCCGAAAAAATGCCCAGCGGTACGGCAATGAGATACGTCAGCGTGAAGACGATGACCTGAAGTTGGAAGGTAATCCAGATCGCCGGCCGTAGTTCTTCCCAGACGGGCCGTTCCTGAACGAAGAACGTGAGTTGGCTTTCGAAGCGGCCCGTCTCCGTGTTGTACGGCACAAGCCGTTTGACGAACGCGCCGAACTGCACGTAGAGCGGCTCGTCGAGCTGATAACGCTTGCGGAACTGCGTGATCGCCGCCTCGGTGCCGCGTTGGGCATCGAGACCCGCCGAGGCTTGCGCCGCCCCGCCGAAACGGGCCGCCGTCGGATCGCCGGGGGCCAGCTTGATGACGACGAACGACAGCACGATGATCCCGATCATCGTGGGGATCATCAGCAGTAATCGGCGAAGGATATAGGTCAGCAAAACTGCGTTCTCTCACTTCGATCAAGACGGCGAGGGGTTCCAACCCCTCCGCTTCGCCTGGCGTTTATTGCAATTCCTTCGGCACATACCACTCGCGCAAATCGAATCCGGGGCGAAGCGGGTAGAACTTCACGCCCCGATATCGCTGGTGGTATACGCCGAACTCCTTGCGGGTCCACAGGAACGTGTAGGGCTGCTCGGCGTCGAGGAGGCGATGGAACGTGTCGTTCAGCCGCTGTCGTTCGTCGCCGTCGATCGCGAGGCGGATGCGTCCGATGAGTTCATCGGCCAAGGCATTCTTGAAGCCGACATGATTGCTGCTGCGCAGGTCGGGGTCGGCCTGCGAGCCGTGGAAAAGCTGGTAGGGATCGCTTTCGAGCTCCATGGCCCATGACATGATGAGCACGTCGAAGTTTCGCGAGAGCACCCGTTCGAGAAACGAGGCCCATTCGAGCGCGAGCACGTCCATGCGAATGCCGACCCGCCGCAGGTTGTACTGCATCATCTCGGCATACTGTTCCGAGATCGCGGTGCCGCTCGGAATGAGCATCGTGAAGGCGAACGGCTTGCCGTCCTTGTCGAGGATGCCGTCGCCGTCGGTGTCGATCCAGCCGACTTCCGCCAGCAGATCGAGCGCGGCGTCGGGGTCATAGGCGATGGACCGCACGGCCGGGTCGTACATCGGACCGAAGAAATACTGGCTGCCCGAGACCAGCACGCCTCCACCGTGAAGCTTTGTTTCGAGGAACGTCTTCTTGTCCGTCAGCATCGCCAGCGCGGTGCGCACGCGTGAATCCGCGAACAACGGTCGGCGCAGGTTCCAGCCGGAGTAGCTGTAGGTCGGGTAGTACCACTCGGCTTTGACGTGCTTTCGCTTGATCCACTCCGGCGGGCCGCCCAACTCGTCGTAGTATTGCTCGGGCGTCAGACGATAAAAGAAGTCGATCTCGCCGGCCCGCAAGGCCTGCATCGCGGTCGTGGTGTCGGTGATGAACCGTACGACGATGCGATCGAGATGCCCCGCGTGGTCGGCGTCCCAATAGTCGTCGCGTCGTCGCAGCACGACGCGGGCGTTACGGTCCCACCGCTCGATGATGTAAGGCCCCACGCCCAGGGGGCGGCTGTTATAGCGCTCCTCCTGGTTGAAGAACTTCGCGAACTGCTGGCCGCGAACGCTCACTTGCTTGTTCCGCCGCTCCTCGTTCGGAGCCAGCCGGTCCATCACGAGCGTCTTCCCCTGATCGCGAAAAAGCTCCTCGAACAAATGCTTGGGCGGCGTGTAAATGGAGAGTTCCGCGGTGAACTGGAGCGCGAGAAAGTACTGCTTGCGGTACTTCATTCGCACCACGTAGGTGTCGAGCGGTTCGACGTCGACGACATCGGCGTAATAGACCCGAATCGAATCCCCATCGACGAGCGGGTTATTGATCACCGCGTGCGCGAACTCGAGATCAGCGGCGGTGAAGGGCTCGCCGTCGGACCAGGTCACGTCGTCGCGCAGGTAGTAGGTGATGACGCTTTGTCGCTGGACGTCGATCACGTCCTCTTTGGCGAGGTCGAGCGACTCCGCGGCTTCGTCGGCGAGCGGGTCGAGCCGATAGCCGCCGTCAGTGTCGTTCAGTTTGCCGTACAGCTCGAAGCCCGTCTTCGCTTCGTACTCGCCGGGCGGCAGGTCGACGGCGTCGAGCTTGCCGTCGTCGTCGCTCCAGCGGTGTTCGACGTCGGCCTTCGTTCCGATCGGAAAGAAACCGACCCAGGTCTTCGCGACCGGCCGTCCGGAGCCATCGAGGGTGACGATCGGAAGCGGCTTCGGCTTCGGCGGTTCGTCTCCGTCGGACTTGGGAGGCTCGGGGATCGTGATCTTGAACGACTCCGCGGGCTCGCCGCCGTCGAACCTCATCTTCCGTTCGCGACCTGCGAAATCGGGCCGCAGCTTGACGGAGTCTTCCAGAAGCCAGCGCTCCGCGATCGCCGGGTCGTACTCGAAAGTCTCCGGGTTGCGCTTGGCGAGATAGTCCGTCGCGTACGAGTAGATATAGGTCTGGACGGCGCTCGATTCGGTCACGGGATTGAGCGACTTCGGCTCCGAATCGAAGCGAATCGTCACGCTGCCGCCCGTCGTCGGCTGCTCGTCGCCCGTCGCTGCGGGATTGCCGCGATCGACCGGCAGTTCACCGCCCACGACATAATCGGACTGCGGCGGCGGCTCACGGGGGATTTCGACGCCCTCGACGTCCTGCGTCAACGGCAGGTAAGGGACCGTCGGGAAGTCTTCCCACACTTGGCGGCCATCAACGACCTGCGAGGCATCTTTCGGAGCGTCGGGAGCAACCGCCGCGGGACGATCGGGCGTCGGCTCGACAAGCTCAATCGTAGGCCGAACGTCGCTCACTTCCACCGAGGACGAAGCGGACCGAACGACGACCCCTGTCAGCGCAAGCAAGGCGACCGCAATCAGCATCAAGCCGCCAAGCCGCACCATTGGGCCGTCCTCCCTGCCGAATCGAATCCTTGTACCGCCATCTGCGAGCGACACGCGGCGATCAGAAAGGATTCTTGCATAGGGCAGGGCGTAGAACAACCGCGGCGCGTGCGCGGCACGACGCTCATCGGCTGCGGCCGGTGGCGTCGAACGCGACGTCAATTCACCTCGACCCACTCGCCGTCGATCTCGAGCACGGCGTTGCCCAGCGCGAAATACTTCGCGAGCTTCACGTCGCGGTCGAGCAGATCGACGTACTCTTGCGAGCCCTGCTTGATCTGCCGTCGCGGTTTGTCGGTCTCTGGCTTGAAGGTGCTCTCCTGCCACTGTCCGCCGCGATTGTAGAACGTGCGGCTGCCGATGTAGCGCACCGATTGCAGCGCATCGTGAAGCCGCTTCGTTTCCGACAGGTCTTCCTCGTATTCGTTAAGAGCCTGCCCCGCCTGACGATAGAAGTCGGCGGCGTTGCCGCTCTTCAAGGCGTTGCCGCGAGCGAGGCTGAGTTCCTTCGCACCCACCACTTGTTCGCGACGCAGTTCCGAATCGGCCGGCGCGGCTGCGTCGAGGGCCAAGCGACCGCGCACGGCACGACTTTCCTCCGACAGGCCTTCAAGGCCAGGCGCGGTCCCAAAATGGCTGAACCGGCGAGCCATTCCGCCTCGTCCCGCAGCCGCGCCACGGCTTCCCGCCGCCAGTTGGTCGCGGCGCAGCGGCGTCGAGAGTAAGAATGACGTGTAGGGCGTGACGATGCCGTAGCGGGTCGCCAGGGCCGTGACCTCCTCGATCAAACTCTTGTCGGGCGTGTCCTGACCGCGGAGCGTCGTCAGCAGGCTGTCCACCTTCCGACCAGCCCAGAGTCGCGGCACGAACTCGGCGGATTCATCATCGGTGCGTCTTGGAAACGTCACCTCGTAGTTGTACGTCTTCGTCGCACCCGCGGCCTTCCCGGTGAGCGTGACTGTCTTCGTTCCCTGCCCCCGATAGCGACCCACGAGCATCACTTGTTCGCCGAGGAACAGATCGGGAATCGACGAGGGATATACGTCTTCGACCTTCAGCCCGTCGATCGTGACCTCCAGATCGGTGAGCACCGGGCTGCCGATGCGGTCGAAGAACCGGGCGATCCGCTCGTCGATCTTCTCGGTCGGCAGGATGTAGTCGGCCTCGCCGTCGTGCTCGCGGGCGAGCGTGTCGAGCAGCGACGCATTGACGTCGTAGCCTTCGCCGAACGCGAACAGGCGGATGTCGCTTGTATTCAGCCGCTTCGCGTCGGCGAGAATCTTCTTCGGTTCCAACTCGCCGATCGTCGGCAGACCATCGGTCGCGAACAGCAGCATCGCCATCCGCCTGTCGCCGTCACTGCGTTCCGAAAGCTGGCTGAATGCCTGCTCCAAGGCCACCGACATCGCCGTGCCGCCGCGGGCGGAGAGGTCGTCGGCGAATTCCAGCGCCGCCTTGCGTTCGTCGTCGTTCGCTTCGACAAGACTCTCACGGAACGTCGTCACGGCCGTACCGAACGCGACGACGTTGAACCGGTCCTGCGGCCGCAGGCTCTCGACGCAATGCTTGAGCGCGGCCTTCGCCTGTTCCATCTTGCCGTCGGCGAGCATCGAGCCGGACGTATCGACGCAGAAAACCACGTCTTTCGGCAGAACGTCGTCGGCCGAAAGATCACTCGCTTTCACCCCCTGCGTCGGTGAGAGAATCAGCAGAAATGTGCCGTCGTCCTTCGACGTGCGATGGGCGATCAGGCTCGCCGCGATGTCGCCGGGGGCGGTCTTGACGTAGAGCACGAAGGGCGAGACCGGCGTGTAGTCTTCCGTCGACCATTTCACGCCGACGTCCCACCCGGCCTCTTCGAAGAGCTCGATCTCGTGGCTCGGCGAGTAGACGGTCTTCACCGGCTCGTCGGACTTGAGACGGATCGTGACGCTCGCCGCCTTGAGCGTTTGGGCGAGGGCCTTCGGGTTCGTGTTCAGGCAACTGATGCGATAGAGATCGCCGGTCTTCTTCAGCGGCATCGTGTACCGCAATTTCACCATCACCTCTTTGCCTGCGGGAATGTTCGGCAGCTTCGTGCGGATGAGCTGGTTGCCGTAATACTCCAGGAGCGCCGGCGAGCCGCCCGACCGCACGATTTCGGTGAAGACGCGGTTCGCCTGCTCGACGGTCAGGATCTCGGCCGAGTGTTCCTTGCCATCGACCGTGACGGCGAGGCCGTCGATCTGGGCGCCCGGCTCGAGTTCCATGAAACATTCGCCGCCGACGATCGCCCCGCCGTTCGGGTTCTTGAAGGCACATTCGTAGCTCTTCGTCGCGATGCCGTTGACGACGTCGATCCGCACATGATCGAGCCAGACCTGCACGGGTTGCGGCGCACGGACGAAGCAGGCCTTCGATTGCCCGCCCGTGAGAATCAAAGCCAATGCCAGCGGAACGGCGAACAGGCGGGGCGACATGGCAGCCATCCTGAGATATGCAAGGTGCTGACAAGCTGAAGGTCAGCCGCAGGCGCGAGCCTGCGGGTCTCTGAGCGTGTTGACCCGCGGGCTCGCGCCCGCGGCTGACCGTCTCGAACGGCATCACTACTCGAACGAGAAGTCCTTCTTCTCGGCCTGTTCGCGAAGCGCGCCGATCAACGCCGCGTCGAGCGACAGATCCTTCTCGCCCGCGGCGACCTGCTTCTTGCGCTCCTCGGCGATGTAGGCGTCACGCTTCTGGCTGAGATCGGCGATCTTCTTTTGCAGCGCATCTCGCTCGGCGGCCTTTTCCTTGACGATCGCCTTCTTCTCGTTCTCCGACTTGCCTTGCAGCGGCTCGGGCAGTTCCTCGTCCTGAATCTCCTTCAGCGCCGCTTCGTTCTCCGCCACTTCCTGAACCAGATCGGCTCTGAAGCGGTAGGCGCGCCCGCCCTTTGTAGCGGCTCGATCGGCGGCGATCGCTCCTCCCAGCCCGGCGGCGTTCGAGTCTTGTGCCGCCTGATTCAGCGACAGTGATTCGCGCTCCTCAGCTCGACCAAAGAACAGGAAGGTGCCGTTGATCTGGACGCTCAGCTTCGAGAGATCGTCGTCGAACGGCGTGCGGATTTCGGCGATCTGCTGGTTCTGATCGATGTTTGAATATGTGCCGTCAGCGATCTTCGCACCGTCTTCCCACTGCGTCGTGATGCCTTCGCTGCGCGGACCGCAGAAGATCGTGTTCACGACGATTCCCTTCGCGACGGCCGCTCCGCAGGCTTTTTTGTAATCGACGGGCCCCTGCGTGAACGGCTCGTTGCCGGCGATCACGATCAGCTTGAGATCGCGATCATTCTTGCTCCATTCGAGCCCCTGCGTCGCCGCTTCGATCACGCGGCCGCAGTATTCGTCGCCGCCGTTCGTGGTGAGGGCGAACAGCTTTTCACTGATATCGTCGAGATTGTCGGTGAGCGGCAGAACCTGGCGGACCCATCCGCCGTCGCTCGGCAACCCCTGATTGCCGTACTCGTACAGGGCGACTCGTAGTTCGGGCGACTTACCGTCTTTACGGCACTTCGCGAGGTCGTTCACGACCTTCCAGAGTTGCGCCCGGGCCTGATTGATCAGACCGTCCATGCTATTGCTGGTGTCGAGCAGCAGGCAGAGATCAATCCGCGGTGCCCTGGCTGCCTTCTTCTCCTGCTTCTTTTCTTGTGCATCTTCCTTAGTGATGATCGCCGTACCGGAGATGCGAAGTTTCCCGGACGCCGGCTCGCTTCCCGGCGGACTTGCCAACAGAGCCAGCGGAGCGGAGATGGCGACCGCGGCGGCGAACGCATGCAGACGGGGCATCGAAACTCTCCCACAGAACGTGATCGAACAGGGACGTGTTCGGTTCGACGCGGGGGGAGGGGAGGGAGTTCCCGTTGGGACGGGAATTCGTCTAGAATTGTGGTATGAGCATCGACCCCCAGAACATCGAACTCGACGCCCGGCAGCGGGCCGACCTCGCCGCACTGGCGGAGCGGGTCGGCAAGCCGTGGACCGCTGTGTTCTCGGAAGCTTTGGAGGCTTACCGACACAAAGCCGCGGCGAATGGCCACGCTGACGAAAGCGTCCTCGAAGCCGCGTCTCGACTCGGCCTCGTCGGGTGTGTACGCAGCGGCATTCCGGACCTGACCACGAACCCGATTCACATGGAAGGGTTCGGAAGCGATGACCGCTGAGCCCGTCGTCATCGATACCGGTCCGCTCGTCGCCCTGCTCGATGAGGATGACCCCCGCCACGGCGACTGCCAAGCCGTCTATGCCGGACTTCGGCGTCCCGTCTACACGACGTGGCCCGTGGTCACGGAAGCCGTATGGCTGCTTCGGAAGACGCGCCGCGGGCCGCAGCAGGCTCTCTCGCTCATCGAGTCCGGGGTCTTCGTCACCGTTGACCTCGGCCCGGAAGCAGCGCGATGGATGCGGACGTTCCTCGACCGCTACGCCGATCTCCGTCGTGAGCGCACGGTGAATGACATCTTGACGCTATGGTTAGCGTGCTCAGGTTGGTGGGTGTTCCTGTCTGACCTGAGGAGCGTGGGATGTCGGAGCGTGCGGTATTCTGGCGGGAGTTGATCGGCCG
>JACCRE010000033.1 GCA_013813775.1 Planctomycetaceae bacterium | reverse complement strand
GTCGGAATGAAGTGATCGCGGTCCGATCCTTCTAAGAGGTTCGGACGACCCCCCTCTCCCTCGGGAGAGGGGCCGGGGGTGAGGGGCGAGGTGGACGTGCCACGTCGCTTGCGTTCGCTCGCACGGTGGTCGTCGAAGCTGAAAAACACAGGAATGAAACCGTAAGACATCCCCTCACCCCTGCCCCTCTCCCCAGAGGAGAGGGGAGCCGGAACGCGTCATCCGTCTTCGAAATTGCAATCTTCTCTCTGGGGAGAGGGGAAGGGCTGAGGGGAAGTCTTGCGGTTTCATCCCTGTGTTTTTCAGCTTCGACGACCCCCGTGCGAGCGAACGCAAGCGACGTGGCACGTCCACCTTGCCCCTCACCCCCGGCCCCTCTCCCGAGGGAGAGGGGAGTTGTGTCCGAACCTCTTCGTTGAGCCTAGTTGGCCTCGTTTCACGCCGGCTGCGGTGGCGCGACGACGGGTTCCAGCAATCGGCGCAGGATATCGGCGTAGGCGTACCATTCGTGGGCCTGGTGCTTGAGCCGTTTCTTGCCGGCGGCCGTCAGCTCGTACCACTTGCGTTTGCGGCCCGTGGAGGTGTCCCACTTCGCGCGGATCAAGCCGTCGTCCTCGAGGCGATGCAGCAGCGGATAGAGCGTGCCGGCCTTGGGGTCGATGCGGCCGTAGCTCGCCGTCCGCAGGCTCTGTTGGAGTGAGTAACCGTATTTCGGTCCGTCGGCGAGCACGCCGAGCACCATCAGGTCGAGACTGCCTCGCAGCAGGTCGGAATCGAACGCTTCGTCCATGTCGGCACCCTCCCATCGCCACGGTCGCCGCCTTGAGAAGCGGGACGATAGATCGTGCGACTACCTATGGCACCGTCATATATGGCGTGGCGATGCATGGGATGCAAGAGGGTAGATTCGTCTAAAGAAAAACACTGCGGAGGGGGAGAGGGAGGGACGGGGAGAAGGCAATGATTGGGAGCGGTCAACGTGGACGCCTTCGCGTCGCATGTCTTGACTCCCACTCGCCCCCTCCCCCACTCTCCCTTGCGAAAAAGCTCACTGTTCCAGGAACGGTGACAGATCGCCGGTGGCGGGTTCGATCTCGCTCCAGTCCACGGCGGCGGCGCAGCGGCGGCAATCGGCGCGGAAGCTCTTCGTCGGATCGCTCGCGTTGGCGGTTCCGCATTGCGGGCACCGCCAACCGACGATCGCGCCGGCGTTGATCTGCAACGCCTGGCGTGCGACGGCTCCGCCGGTGGAGAGCGCGACGGCCAGTGCCAGGACGCCGAGGAGCGTTCGCATGGGTACGCCTTCCTGAAGAAACGAGAAGCGGCAGCGTCGCGACTGTGAAGTTTTGATGAATCCATCATAAGTTTTTCTCGAATTCCGACAAGACGGGTTGCTCTGCCGGGCGGCGTTCCCCGCCACGCTTGCGACCGAAACGCGTGACTGCATACGCTGAAGGCTCCCGCTGAGGTCCGCGAAAGGACCGTGAGATGTCTGCCCGTATGTCCCTCATCGCCCGACGGACCAGCCGCATCGGGCTGACGTTGTGCGTGCTCTGCGGGTTGACGGCGGGCACCGTGGGTTTCTCGATCGTCCCGCCGGGAACGATGGGCGGCGCATTTCCTTGTCAGGGCAACGGCTGCGGATGACCGACGCGGTTCCGAACTCAGCTTACGGCGGCATCAGCTATCCGGCGTGCGTCGGCACGGGCAACGTCTTCGACGCCGACGACGCGAACGACGGCTCGCATATGAACGCCGACGGCGTGATCTTCGCCCGATCGAAGATCGGCTTCGGACAAATCACCGACGGCACTTCGAACACGGTCGTGTTCAGCGAGCAGCTTCTGGGGGACGGCGTCGACAACCAGGCTCCGCCGCTCGGTGACTATCGACACCGGGTGATCGAACTACCGATGGCGACGCAAACGACGCCGTCGGTGTGTGCGCCGGCTTCGGCTCCGAAGTGGTCGGGGCAGCGCGGGGCGAAGTGGGTCAACGGCCACTACGCCGACGCGCTCTACAACCACTTTCTGCGACCGAGCGCGGGCGAGCCCGACTGCCATAACGGCTTCCACAACTTCGCCATCACGAGCGCCCGCAGCAATCACGCCGGAGGAGTCCAGGTCGGACTCTGCGACGGCAGCGTGCGATTCGTGAGCGAGAGCGTGGACCTGTTTCTGTGGAGGGCGTCGGCGGGACGTTCGGACGGGAAGGTCGTGACGGAGTTTTGAGACGCTTCGATCCAGTTCCTCTTTCGCTCAGGAGAGGGATCTGGATTCGTGAGACGTTTGAGGGCGGCGACGGTTCTGTCGGAGATCCATTGACTTTGACTTTTGCACTTCACACTTCTCGCTTTGCAGTGCCCCAGTGGCAAGGAATGAGAATTGGGAAATGCAAAATGCGAAGTGCAAAATCGAACTCAGTAGGACGATGAAAATGAGAAACATCGCGATCGTCGGCATGCTTCTGGGATGCGCGCACTCCTTCGCCCATGACACCTGGGTCGAGACGAACACGAATCTCGTTCGCACGGGCGACGCGGTGTTCGTCGATCTGAAGCTCGGCAACCACGGCAACACGCACCGCGACTTCAAGCTCGCGAGCAAGGTCGATCTGGAGTCGTGCGAGTTGAAGGTCATCGCCCCCGACGGAACCGCGTATGACCTGAAGGACCGGCTCATCGACGTCGGTTACGCCCCCAAGGAAGGTTATTGGACGACGAAGTTCGCCGTCGCGAAGCCGGGGATGTATGTCGTGTCGCACTCGCTCGACGCTGTCGTGAATCACGGACGGCCGACTCGCTCGATCAAGAGCGGCAAGACGTGCTTCGTCGTCAGCGACAGCCTCGATCGCGTGCCGTTCATCAATCCCGGCTTCGATCGACCGGCGGGACATGCATTCGAGATCTTGCCGGTGGCCAATCCGGTCACGCCGATGGGGCCGGGCGAGCCGATCGTCGTCCGCGTGCTGCTCGAAGGCCAGCCGCTGGCGGACACGACCGTGAGCTTCATTCCCCAAAGCGAGACGCTGCGCGACGGCTTCGACGAACGGTACGAACGAAAGACGAACGCCGCCGGCGAGGCCGAGTTCACGCCGAAGACGGGCGACCGCTACCTCGTCGTCGCCCATCACACGACCGACGACAGCGGCGACGGCTACGAGCAGACGGCCTACGCGGCGACGCTCACGGTGTTCGTGCCGGAGATGTGCCCGTGCTGCGAGTAGTCGACCGATCATCGTTGGTTGATTGCGGCACGTGCTCGATCGTTTCACCGGCGAGACGGATGTCGTCGTCGATGATTTCGAATCCGCCGCGCGGCATGCCGCGTTCGACGTATTTGCCGTCGGACGTGTAGCCGTAGAAGTACAGCGGCAGGCCCTCGCCGAAGTCCACGTCGTCCTGGAGGTCGATGTGCAGGTGCGGCTCGCTCGTGTTGCCTGAGTTGCCGACGCGGGCGATCTCCCGCCCGGCGACGACCACATCCCCTTTCTTCACGCGGACGGAGCCGGGCTTGAGGTGGCAGAGGAAGAGGTACTCGCCGTCGGCGACTCGGAGCACGATCTGGTTTCCGCCGGGATCGGTGCCGCCACCGAGTTCGCCGATCGGCATGTCGGGTTCGTCGTTGATTGCCAGCATGACCGCGCCGAAGGCCGGGGCGAGCACGGGGCGATCATAGATGTAGTAGTCTTCGAGGCTCTTTCCGTCTCCGCGCGCCGTCCGGTCCTCGTCGTCGATCACGACGATGTCATACGCCCAGCGTTGATCGGGGGCGACGACGTGATAGTTCACGTCCTGCGTGTTGCCGCCCCAGAAGATCGTCACCGGTTCGTCGAACGGTACTCTGAAACGCACCTGGCTGATCTTGTCGGCGTTGCCCGACGGATACGTCTGGTACGTGAACGGCAGGATCGCGAGCGATGCGATGATCAGCAGCCCCACGCACCGGCTCGCGCGAAAGAACGGCCGGCGAAAGACGGACGTCGCGAATGCGAAGCCGCACAGCAGCAGCGCGATCGCCCACCAGATGATCGGGTCGCTACCGAAGTACCAGAAGACCATCCCCATCTTGCCCGGCCATACGCGGGCACGATCGCGAACATCAGTTGCAGCAACAGAAACGCGATGGCGACGTAATGCCACCACTCGAAACGCCAGGGTCGCCGCCGGTTCGCTTCCGTCGCCATGAGCGCGTCTCACTGTGTCTCGCTTCGGAATGCTGCGACTACTTCCGACCTGCTGCGACTACTTCCGACCTGCTGCGAGCTTCTCGTCAAGCATCGCTTTCAGCCTGGACGGATATTCCTTGACGCGGGCGACAAGTCCTTCCTGATTGCCCGGCAACGGCAGCGCTTCGATCTTGTCGGCGTGTCGTTCGACGACGTCGGGGCGCACGGCGAGCAACTCGTCGATCGCAATCAGCGCCGCGGTGGGCGCGTACTCGTTCGTGTTGTGATAGTCGGCGTCTTTAAGCAGAGTTTCGACCGAGATGCTCGCGGCGCGGGTGTTGTCGTAACGGCCGACGAGTTCGGCGGCGGCGATGCGCACGTTCGGCGACTCGTCGCGAAGCAGCCTGCGGGCCTGATCACGCACGGTTGGAAACGCCGACTCCCCGCGAACGAGAAACCCCGTCAGCGCCCAATACCGCACGGCCTCATTTTCGTCGCCCAGCCGATTCGCGAGTTCCTGCGTGAACGCCGCATCGCGCTGCGAGGCCATCTCGGCCGTTTCCAGCACGCGTTCGAGCCGGTACTGATTCGGATCGCGGGCCAATTCGTAGGGTGTGACGCCCAGTTCCTTGCACCGCGCGTTCATCATGGCTTCGGGCAGCAGGCCGACGTCGCGAATCCGCAGCACTTGCTCGCGCTGGGCCTGGCGGAAGCGTTCCAGCGTCTCGCGGTGCATCGCAGAGCCGGCGAGATTGGTCACTTCGTCGGGATCGGTGGTGAGGTCGAACAGCTCTTCCGTCGGCTTCTCCTTCCAGAAGGTCGACTGGGCCGCGTTGAGGTCGCCGGCGTCGAACATCGTCTTCCAGACCTGCGTCGTCGGCGTTTCGAACATGTAACCGACGTGCTGGCCGAAGATGCGATGCGGCATGTAGTGCCGCACATACACGTAATGGCCGTCGGTCACGCTGCGAACGAGATCGATGCGTTCGTCCATCCGTCCGCGAAAGCCATGCAAGTACTCGTTCGCAGGCCCGGCGTGCTCGCCGAGAAACGCCACGCCTTGCTGATGCTCGGGAGTTTCGATGCCGGCGAGGCTCAGCACCGTCGGCGCGAAATCGACGAAGGCGACGAGCCGGTCGGAGGCGCCGCCGGCGGAATAGTCGTCCGGCCGATGCGTCTTGAACGCTTCCGGAATGCGAACGATGAGCGGCACGTGCAAACCGCTGTTGAAGGGCCACCGCTTCGAGCGCGGCATGCCGCTGCCGTGATCGCCGAAGTAGAAGACGATCGTGCTCTCCTTCAGCCCGTCCGCTTCGAGCCGATCGAGGATCGCACCGACCTCGGCGTCCATCTCGGTGAGCTTGTCGTAGTACTGCGCCCAATCACGGCGGACTTCCGGCGTGTCGGGGTGGTACGCCGGAATGCGGGCCTTCGCCGAATCGTGCACGAGTTCGTGCGGACGCTTGCGGAGCTGGCTTTCGTGCGAGGTGGGAATGTTGATCGTCGAAAAGAAGGGCTGGCCCTCCTTCCGCTTCGCCCACGGCCGATTCGCATCGTTCGGCACGTCCCAAAGCTGCCCCGGCGTCTTGAGGTTGAAGTCCTCCTTGCGGGCGTTCGTCGTGAAGTAGCCGGCGTCGCGCAGATATTGCGGAAAGAACTTCATTCCCTCGGGCAGGGCGACGAGACTTCGCATGTTCTCGGCCCCCGTGCTCGTGGGATACATGCCGCTGATGAGCGTCGTGCGTGCCGGAGCACACACCGGGGCGTTCGACCAGCAACGAATGTAGCGCAAGGATTCAGTCGCGAACTTGTCGATGTTCGGCGTCTTCGCGTACCCGTCGCCGTAACAGCCAAGCTGCGGCCCGTTGTCTTCACTGATGATGAAGAGAATGTTCGGCCGGTCGTCGGCGAACATGGGCGACGCCAACAGAGCCACCACCGCGAGCGCGAACCACCGCATGACGAAGCCCCCTTTTTTGGTCGAGGATGTGCGAGAGTGTTGTCGCATGGACGGTGCGGCCGGGCAAGTGGGCGGAAAGGGAGATCAATACGATCTCGCGGCGGAGCGCGATAGAACAATTGAGACGAAGTGTTTGAAAGAAGGATTCCTGTGGCTATTCTCAAAGGGTGAGATGAAGAACGATGCGAAGCCACTCCGGATACGAAGATGACGAATGTCTGAATCGAAACTCGACGAAAACACAATGCGGCGCATTGTGGAACAGTTCAACACTGACGAACTTCTCGTTCGTTTTGACGCTGGAGAAGTCAGCGGGCCGTTGTCGTTGGACCTGTCGTTTATGTTGTCGCCAAGACTTGAGCGCGCCGCGCTCAATCAACTTTCCGCTGGTGAGGCGACCATGTCGCGATATGTCATTTGGGCGGAAACGGTCAGGGGCATAGTTCTTGATGCGATTGGCGTACTCGGGACAATGCCCGAGTCCGTCGACGCTACTCGGAATCTCACTCGTGCCGCCAACTCGCTCGCCGCGTTCGCAGCGATTCAATCTTGCGTCGATACACATCAACCCGATCGCACCCGCTAAGCAAATGATGCCGCTGCGCAAGCGGCGTTAGCCCTTTTATACCGGTGAAGCGTATGGATTATTTCTTCTACAACACCGACGCTCGAGCGCTCATCGAGCAGCCGCGTCCGCGGTTTCCGGTGCTAATCGACCGAGGATTCGCCGCCGTCGGCGGTGATCGACAGAAGTTCGGCGAGCAGCTTGATCAACTCGCCCCTAATGATGTCTTGTTGATGTATGAGAACAGCATTGGAGTTGTTGCCATTGGCCGGGTACGAGAACAGTGGGATGGTCTCTCGCACTCAACCCCACAGTATTACAGACCGAGCGAAATGAATGGCCTTACCGGCGGTGCCTACGAGTACCGGATCGCGATCGACTGGTTCCTCGATATCTCCGCCACACCGATTGACGTTGAGCAACTTCGGAAACGATTCGGCTACACACCGCGGGGAACCGTCCGGAGAATCGTCGAACAGCGAACGGAAGCGGCACGAATCATCGAGGAGTCGCGGGCTGCGCTCTCGCTTTTGCCTGGCGAGATCGATCAGTCATCTCGCTACGTCGAAGGGGCGACACGTCAAGTCACAGTAAACGCCTACGAACGGAGCCACAAAGCAGTTCTTCAGTGCAAGGAGGTCCAAGGCACCGTTTGCGCGGTCTGCGGGCTCGATTTCGGTGTCAAATACGGGGATGAGTTCGTAGGCTTCATTCATGTCCACCACCTTCGGCCTCTGTCCGAGATCGGCAGTGAATACATGGTCGATCCGATCAAGGATCTGTGCCCCGTTTGTCCAAACTGCCACGCCGTTATCCATCATGGCGGGGGTTTGCGAACAATTGAAGAGATGCGCCAGATTTTGAAGCGAAAAGAGCTTGCTTAGTCGGCGAGTGTTTCAAGGTTTGAAATCAAAGTGACGGCGATGCCTGCTATCATATCGAAGGAACATTACATCACAGACGACGCCGGTAACCGCGTCGCCGTGATTCTCGACCTCGCGCAGTACGAAGAACTGCTGGAGGCCAAGGAAGAGCTTGAAGACATTCGGGCGTTCGACGAAGCGAAAGCGGCTGGCGACCAAGCGATTCCGCTCGACCAAGCGATCGAAGAGATCGAACAGGAACGCCGGTGAACTATCAAGTTCAGATCCTCCGGCGGGCGCAGCGGGATTTGGCGCGACTTCCGAAGCAAGAGTACGAACAGGTGCGCGACGCGATTCAGGCGTTGGGCGATGATCCAAGGCCGAGCGGTTGCAAGAAACTCACTGGCCGCGAAGGCTGGCGTATTCGGATCGGGCCGTTTCGCGTGATCTATGAGATCGAAGACGTGATCCGCGTCGTGACGGTGCTCGACATCGGCCACAGGCGAGACATTTATCGGTAGTCCAGTAGGGGGTGGGTCGAGCGACTCGCCAGCGATGAACTCGCTCGCCGCGGTGGAGCGCTGACCCACCGTCGGCAGCGACGCGGAAGCTGGTGGGTCGGCGCTCCGTCGTCTCGACTCACCGCGCGACTGTCAACTCGTCGCTCGACCCACCCTACTGGTCTTGAGCGCGTGGCGTCCAGCGTCGTTGTCGATCAGGGCGGAGTGGCCGTCTTTCGGCGACAGCGGTCGTTCTGGTAGAGTCCGAGGCCCCCAAGCGGCTCATTCAGCCCTCGAAGCGGGAGCCGAAGCAGTTCGGGCAGCCCCACTCCGCACTGCCGAAGGTCAAGGAAGGGCCATGTCGTCTCCGCTCCCCTCGCCGTCCGTCGGGCCGGCGTCCGATCCCGCTTCGACCGACCTGTCGGCCGACCCTGACGAGGGCGAGGGACCAGTCCTGCAGGTCTCGTGGGGCGAGGCGTTCCGCACATGGTCTCGCGTGGCGGCCTTGAGCTTCGGCGGCCCGGCCGGGCAAATCGCCGTGATGCACCGCATCCTCGTGGACGAGAAGAAGTGGGTGAGCGAAGAACGCTTCCTGCACGCGCTGAACTACTGCATGTTGCTCCCTGGGCCGGAGGCCCAGCAGTTGGCGACGTACATCGGCTGGCTGATGCACCGCACGCCCGGCGGGCTGATGGCGGGTACGCTGTTCATCCTGCCGGGCGTCGTCTGCATTCTCGCTCTCAGCGTCCTTTACGCGCACTTCCAGCAGACGACGGTCGTCGCGGCGGTCTTCTTCGGCCTCAAGCCCGCCGTGCTGGCGATCGTCGTCGAAGCGGTCTTCCGGATCGGCAAGCGAGTGCTGAAGAATGGAACGATGGTGGCCCTGGCCGTTGCGTCGTTCATCGCGATCTTTTTCTTCGGCGTGCCGTTCCCGCTGCTGATCCTCGCCGCCGGGCTGATCGGGTACGTCGGCGGCAGAGTTTCGCCCGAGCGATTCGTCGTTCTGAAAGGCGATGGGAAGGCGCAAACGACCGCTCCCACCAGCGACTCCGTCGTGACGGCTCGGTTCGCGGGCCGCTCGCTGCTGCTGCGAAGCTTGCTGGTTAGCGCCGTGTGTCTGCCGCTCTGGTTCGGTCCGCTTGCGGTCATCTGGCTGACGCTCGGACCGGATTCGGTCTATTTCGAAGAAGGCGTGTTCTTCAGCAAGTCGGCCGTGGTGACGTTCGGCGGCGCCTATTCGGTTTTAGCGTACATCGCGCAGCAGGCGGTCGAGAAGTACGGTTGGCTCCGGCCGGGGGAGATGCTCGATGGCCTCGGCATGGCCGAGACGACGCCGGGGCCGCTGATCATGGTCGTCCAGTTCGTCGGATTCCTTGGAGCCTATCGCAACCCAGGGCCGTTTGACCCGCTGACGGCGGGGGTCGCGGGGTCGCTCGTGACGACGTGGGTGACGTTCGTGCCCTGCTTCTACTGGATCTTCCTCGGCGCGCCGTTCATCGAACGGCTGCGGGGAAACCGGCTTCTCGGAGCCGCGTTGTCGGCGATCACGGCGGCGGTGGTCGGCGTGGTGCTGAACCTCGCCGTCTGGTTCGCCCTGCACACGCTCTTCGGCGAGGTGAGGACCGAACGGTTCGGTCCGCTGCGACTGCTCGTGCCGGACCCCAAGACTCTGAACGCCGCCGCCCTCGCGATCGCGCTGCTGGCGTTCCTGCTCACGTTCTACTTTAAGCGGGGCATGACGGTGACGCTTGCCGCTTCGGCAGGCGTAGGAGCGATCGTCTATCTGCTGATGGGGCTTGCTTGAGAACGGTGGTCGGCGGAAACATCCGTCATTCCCGGCGGGCGATCCCGAACCCGCGAATCTCGTCACCGACGACTGCAATAGTTCCTAAAGGCTCCAGCCATCTCGCTCCCCTCTCCACGGGGGAGAGGGGTTCGCGATGGGCATTCGCAAACATTTTTGGTGCCACTGGTGGCTTGCCCGTTAACCCCGATTTTAAGCCGGGTTTCCGGGCAAGTGCCATTTTTGTCTCAAAGCTGGTTCTTTTCTTAAAGAACCCCAAAGCCAATAGAAGTCGCTTCAAATCGACTGAAAAGCGTCGAAACGGCATGACTCACTGCCTTCGAGGTTGGCAACAGATGGCTTCCGACGCTTACGGCTTGGCACCACGGGCAATGCCACGAACGTGGGATATGAACCTTCGCTCAAGGCTGGGATCAGAGCCGAGCCGAACGTGTGACCTAGCCGCCCGCCGTCTCTACTAGTATTACAGTTGTATTTCCCTCTTGGGGCTACCGCGGGTCCTGTAGTGACAAGCTTGGGCGAGGGCTTGATGGCGCCGCCTCCAGAGAGAGAGCGGGCAAGAGTCCGTTCCTGATCCAAGACGCGATGGAACACGAGCTGGACGAGCAGCCGACGAACTTCCGGGACCGTCAGCGGGATCAGTGCTGCGCCCCTTTTTTCGCCACTCGATGCTTCCGACCGCGAACGGCCTTTGCTCGGATCACCGCCAGCATCGCGTGAGCGAACATCGAGAGCGTGACGTGCCGGTACCAGCCGCTCCAGCTCCGCACTTCGTACTCATCGAGCCCCGTGAGCTGCTTCCCCTGCTCGAAGCACTCTTCGACGGCCCAGCGGACGCCGGCGATCTCCACGAGCTTCTTCAGTGGCGTACCGCTGTGGGCGTGGGTGTAGTAGTAGGCTTTCTCAGCAGGATCTTTGAGGCTCCGCCGCACGAGCAGGCTCTTCGTGAAGGGCCTCGTTACCGAGCCGTCTCCGACGGGTGCGGGCCAGGAGACGATCGCCCACTCGTAAAGTCTCTCCCCTTTGGTCCCCGCTCCACAGGAGAGCCGCTTCCACATCCGCTTGCCGAACGCGGCGACGTGCTCATCGACCCGCGTCCGCAGTCCCTGATAGTACAGGTGGGTCTGACAGGAGATGGCCACGACGTAGCTCAGCCCCCGACGCTGCAAAAACCCACGGAATCGCGAGTCGGAGCCGTAAACCTCATCCGCCGTCACCCAGCGGGCCGGCAGTCCCGCCTCCAGCGTGCGCGTGAGCATCCGCCGGGCGAGCTCCGGCTTGGTGGCGAACTCGACCTCGTCCGGAATGTGGGCCGCCCGGCGGCGAGGGCGGTCAGCGATCCAGTCCTTGGGCAGATAGAGCTCGCGATCGACGAGCGCGTGACCCTTGGCGGAGCGGTAGGCGCAGAACACGCCGATCTGGCAATTCTCGATGCGGCCCGCCGTCCCGGAATACATCCGCCCCACACCGGCGCTCTTGGTCCCTTTCTTGAGGAAGCCCGTTTCGTCGACGATCAACACGCCGTCCGGCTCGCCCAGATGCTCGGCGACATAGCGGACGAGGTCGTCGCGCACCGCATCAGCGTCCCACTTCGCACGGCCGATGAAGTGCTGGAGATTCGTGGGTGAAGCGTCGCCAGCGAACTCCGCGAGCTGCCAGCCGTTCTTGCGCTCGATGCTGGCCACGAGACCTTTGAGATACGCAGGCACCCGAGCCCGAAGCTCCGGCCGGCCGAACCGCGGCTCGATCCGTTCGGCCACGCGGTCCAGTTCCCGAGACCACCGCACAACATCCCGCTCCGTCACCTGTGCATCCATCCCGACCTCCTGGGGATGCGCTCAAGAATAACCAGACGGTTTGCAGAAATACAACTGTAATACTAATACGGCCCCGTCTTCTCGATCGTCACGATCTTGTCGGTCGCGAGATCGCGCCAGGGGTAGGACGCCGCCACGCTGGGTTGCCAGGTGGAAGGTGAGACGCCGGTCGGGTTGACCTCGATGTTCTTGATTGCAAGGGTCATTTCGGCTTGGGCGTCGGGATAGCTCAACTCGATCTTATGAGGCAGCATCACGCCGGTCCGTTCGTCGCGGCGATGGTCGGAAAGCTTCGCCTCGGCGACCATGCGGCTGACCTGGCCGTCGGGGCTCGTCGCCCACAGAGCGTGCCCGGTGATCACGCCGCGGCGAGCATCGACGTAGATGCGACGGGTGACGGGAGTGCCGTCGGTCGCCGTCTGATTCGAGACCAGCAGGAATTCGCCGGCGTCTCTTGATGCCGGCTCCAATTCGAAGGCCGCGGGATCGAAGGGAATGACTCCCAGCACTTCCATCAGCCAGTCGGGACGGAAGGGAATCGGCATCCGCCTTTGCGCGACGGCGAGATCGCAATGCGCACAGGTCAACACGTACGAAGGCTCATCGGCCGGCGGACGCATCCACATCCACATTCTCTCGTCGTTGCTGCCGAGGTCCGCCACATCGGTGCCGAACGCCATGACGAGCATGCGGAACCGGTTCGGACTTTCGACGGCGATGCTCGCCGTCGCGCTTAAGACTGAACCGTTCGATCGGACCGAAAGGTCGGTGCTGCGCCAGCCGGTGCAGCGTTCGATGTTCGAGTTGAGGTGGGCGACGACCTGCTGGCAACTCGACTCCGGCGGCAAAACAGCCACCGGCGGCTCGCCGAACGGGTTCCATTGACGTCCCGCGACGCAACCTACGAGCAGCACAGCGGCCGCCGCGATGGCAAGGGGAGTCGTCAGGCGGGTCAGTCGCGGCATCCATGCCATCCTTGGCGAGCGGCAAATGTCTGTGCCGTGTCGGAATACTCATCCGTTGCGTGTGTGCGGCGTTCGTCGGAACCGCTATTCGTCCATTTCCGGCATCGCCGCAAGGGCCGACATGTTGGCTGGCGACGTCCCTTCCGCCAACTGTGCGATCAGTTCACGTTGTATCGTCGCGATCTCTTCGGCATCGAGCTTTTCGTCGCGCACCTCGAACGGCCCCTCGCCCTTCGTGCCGACGAGGATGAGGTAATCGACGTCGTCTTCCGATCGGCTGTCTTCCAACTCGAGCCGCTTCTTCTGCAGCAGGAGCAAGGCGAGCACGTAGCGGAGTCGCTGAACCTGATCGTGGCCGACGTCTTCCAGCCGTTCGAATTCCGCCATGAGCGTGTCGGTGTCGAGCCGTCGGAGTTGCATCGCCGCTGCTGGCACCCGGCAGCGCCAATGACCGATCGTCTGCTCCGGGGGACCGTTCCAGGCCGACAGCGCGTAGTCGAGCCGTTCGAAACGGCCGTCCCGTTCGACCAGCGCAGAGCGGCAAAGAGAGCCCGGCGTCAACTCGACCCCCGTGGCGGAACAGGTCCGCCCGATCGTTCTGATCGCGTATTCCATGCCCCGGCAGCCACCCGGCGGCAGGCGGACCGTAGCCCCTCCCCCGCCTTTTCACAAGACGAAATATGCACAAGGTGAGACTTCGAGCGGCGACTTCCTCCGGCGTCTGTCTATCGGCGCGACGCGAACAGCATCGCCAGAACGATCGGCAGGATCATCACACACTTCCCGGCTTCGCCGGTTGTCCAAGCTCTCAGCCTGCTTCGAAGAAGCGTTCTGATGAGCCGCCGTCTTGCACGATTGGCACTCGGACCGGCCGTCCGCAACGGGGACAGTGTCCCGCGAAAGCATCGTTCACTGCCGTGGCATAGATGCGCGCGTACACGTTGCAGCAGCGCATCACGAGGCCCAGAAACGGGCGCGGGCGGGCTTCGGTACGCGTGTCCATGCGATCGATTCCGGGATGTTCGCCTTTAAGCGAGGCGGTGTCCCCGAAAGATCGGCCGGTCGAAGGCTTCGACTTCAGGTCGTCAGGAAAGACTTGAGCCGATCGAGGCCTGCGGCGAGAGTTTTCTCATCAGTCGCGAATGACAGACGCACATAACCCGGAGCACCGAACGCATCGCCAGTCACCAAGGCGACGTGAGCGTCTTCCAAAAGCTGCGCGCAGAGCTCGGTCGCGCTCGAGACGCTGCACCGCGACGTGCCCAACGGTTTGCTAAAGTGCTGGCTCACATTGAAGAAGGCGTAGAACGCTCCACCCGGTTCGGCGAATGTGATCGACGGAACATCCCGCAACCGTGACAGCACGAAGCTCCGCCGTTCTTCGAACTTCCGCCGCATTTGTTCGACGGATTCCTGCGGTCCCGTCAGTGCGGCGATCGCCGCGTGCTGACTGACGCTGCACGGATTGCTGGTCTCCTGGCTTTGCAGTGTGTCCATCGCTTTGATGAGTTCGACGGGACCGAGCGTCCACCCGATGCGCCAGCCCGTCATCGCGTAGGCCTTGCTCACGCCGCTGACGATGATCGTCCGCTCCCTGACCGCATCGCCGAAGCTCGCGAAGCTGTGAAACTCATTCTTGCCGTAGATCAGCTTCTCGTAGATCTCGTCGGAGAGCACCCAGAGATCCTTCTCGACGACGACCTTGGCCAAGGCTGCAAGCGTTTCCGGCGGGTAGACCGCTCCTGTCGGATTCGTAGGGCTGTTGAGCATCAGCAGCCGCGTCTTCGGAGTGATCGCCGATCGCAGTTGCTCGGCCGTCATCACCCAGCCGCTGGCTTCGGTCGTTTCAACCAGTACCGGGGTGGCTCCCGTCAATTCGACGAGATCGCTGTAGCTCACCCAGTAGGGCGTGGGGATGATCACTTCATCACCCGGGCCGGCGAGCGCGGCCAGCACGTTATGAATCGAGTGCTTCGCGCCGTTCGAGACGAGGCACTGCGTCGGGTCGTACTTCAGGTTGTAGTCGCGTTCGTAGGCCGCGCAGATCGCCTTCTTGAGTTCCGGCAGACCGCCCGACGGCGTGTAGTGCGTGTGCCCGGCGTCCATCGCGCGCTTCGCCGCTTCGCGAATATGTTCGGGGGTGTTGAAATCCGGTTCGCCCAGCGTGAAGTCGTACACCGTCACCCCGGTCGCCTTGAGCGCCTTGGCTTTTTGAGCGGCGGCGATCGTCGCGGAGGGCTTGATCCTGCGAACGGCGTCCGAAATGTGTACGGAGGGCATGAGCGAAGAAGTAAGGAGTGAGAATCGAGACGAGAAAAGTCGAACTGTGGGCGTCAGCCCTCGGGCCACGGCTGGAGGGTGAGGGCTCGCCCGCAACTGGACGCCGAACAAGCTCTAGCGGTTCGGGCGATTGTTGAGACGCGATGGCGGGGCGTCAAGGAAGCGATCATCGGCTTAACGCTTCACTCGCTTCGCTACGGCCTTGATACGTGCCTCGCATTCCTTCCGGGCTTCGGCAAAGCCCTTCGGAGTCCGGTCCGTTGTGCGCAGGTAGCTCAGCACGATGTCTTCGGCGTCCATGACTTCGCGACAGACGTCGAGGATCTCGCTCGCGATTCCGGGCGGAATGGTGGTCACTCCATTACGGTCGCCGTGCAGCAGGTCGCCGGGGTAGATCATGATTCCGCCGACGGACACTGGCACGTGAATCTCCGGGATGTGGCAGTAACCATGCGCGCAGATCGTGCCGCTCGTGAACGTCGGATAACTGAGGGCCGCGACCTGATCGAGGTCACGGCCGGCCCCGCTGGTGACGAGCCCCACCGAACCGAATGCTCGGTACGTGGTGCACATGACCTCTCCGAACGTCGCCGCGACGACGGGATCATCGAGATCCTGAAACACGACGACGGCAGGCCCCGGCAACTCGGCAAAGCGTTCGACCTGGGTGTCGAGGCCGCTGTAGGCGTCGCCTTTCCGCGGAGGCTGCTGGCTGCGAAACGTCGCGGTCGCCGCATAGCCGACCATCGGCGGCAAGGTCGGGAAGCATGCCTGAATCGTCTGATTCATAAAGCCGGCATGGCGAGGCCGCACGTCGAACAGTTCGATCGCATTGCAAACCGTCGGGGTGTCGTACTTCGCCAGCGACGCGAGCTGTTCCGCAGTAATCGCCTGCATGAGTCCCCGCCTCGAAGGCTCAAGTGAAGCCGAGTTGAAGAGTGCTTTCCCTCAGACTCTTCTCATCGGCAGGCATGATAGCCATAAGAACAACATCCTCAGAGTTGAGTCGGAAATAAAGACTTGTCGCAGCTATAGGCGGCGTGAGAATACCTGATGAGCCGTATGTGGCATGAACACTTGGACGCCGTACCGGTGCAGACAGGGTGACCGAGGGTGGTTTTCCGGCCCGTTGTGGCCTTTTTTGTGTGGGTTTCTGGAAAACGGGACTTCCGCTTCGAAAGCGATCGGGTACTCTGGGTCTTTCCCGGAACCGGCTCAGCTTGACGAATCGGTTCCGCCTGCCCACGTCGCCCGCCGCACCTTCGCTCCGGCCGCAATGACGCGATCGGTCGAGCGGATCGTCGTGTTCTCGTGGCACCGGCTGGACTCCGCCGTGCTACGCCTGCCGACTTTGGCCCACAGGGCCGCCAATCCTCGCCGAAGGACCGCACGGTCTCCAATCACACAATATCGCCTTGCATAAGCTGTCTCAGGATCCTCGCATGATGACTCAGACCGAAAAAGAGATCCCCCGCCTGCTGCCAAGCGCACCGCTGCCGGACTACACCTACGTGACCGGTGCGGGGTTGCCGCACCCGTATCGCGACCCGAAGGGGCACAGCCACCTCAAGAAGAATCGCACGCCGAAGCCGCTCGTCGCCGAAGCCTGGGCCGAAAACCGCGCCTACCTGCTCGCCGTCGATTACTTCAACTTCGGTTACTACTGGGAAGCCCACGACGGTTGGGAGCGGCTTTGCCGCGTCAGCGGCGCCGACAGCATGGTTGGCCACTTCCTGAAGGGCCTCGTGAAGATGGCCGCCGCGGGCATGAAAGTCCGCGAGCGCAGCATTCACGGCGTCCGTCGTCACGCCGCCAGCGCCGGCGAGGTCTTCGCCGATATCGCCGCCGAGTGCGAAGGCGAATTCTACTGCGGCCTCGAACTCACAATGCTGCAATTCGCCGCCGACCGAGCCGCCCAACTCGCCTATAAGCAGGAACTGCCGCCCGGCAAGCCGCTGCGCGTGTTCCCGTTCCTGCTGCAGCCGGAACCCTTGCCGTTGGCGTGAGACGGCCTTAGAGAGAATGCATTCACTAATCGAAGCCCACCGGTCGCAACCGGTGGGCTTTTTCGATTTCGGGCAACGGCCTCACGCCCCCGCCGTCACCGGCAGTTGCACGAGCACGTTCGACTTCGGAGCGGGGGCGTCTTCTTCGGCGAGCACCGTGTCGATGAAGAAGTAGAGCAAACGCCGCAGGTCTTCCTGCTCGACGGCGTCGGCGAGTTGCTCGGCCCGGGCGCGGGATTTCTCGACGAGCGAGTCGGCCTTCTCAAAGACCTGCAGGTCGTTGAACACTCGGCGCAATCGGCCGAGGCGGACCGAAGTCGGCTCCTCGCCGCTGAGGGCCGAGCGGATCGTCGCCTTCTGTTCGTCACTCGCCTCTTGCAAGGCCAGAGCGAGAAGAACCGTTGGCCGGAGCGACAACGCGTCCTGCCCGGCCACGAGCTTGTTGTTCACGTCGCCGCGCCAGTCCTTCAGATCGTTCAAGATCTGAAAGCCGACGCCGACATGCCGCGCGAACTGCGGGATCATCTCCTCAAATGCCTCGGCAGGCCCGGCCATGCGGATGCCGGCGTAGAGGGCGGCCTCGAACGCGGGGCTGGTCTTGAGGGCGTAGATTTGCAGGGCGTCGAGCGGCGTCAATGTGAAGTCTGGCGCCGCCTGCCACGCCATTTCCGCGCCTTGGCCGTCGCACAGACGCACATGGGCGTTGGCCATGCGATCGAGGATGTCGGCAGCGGCTTCCGCACCGATCTCTTTGCGGGCGGCGGTCACGAGCTTGTAACCGATGCCGATTAAGTGATCGCCGATGTTGATCGCCGGCCCGACGCCCAACGAGCGATGCAGCGTTTCACGGCCGTAGCGATAGAGATCGGAATCTTCGATGTCGTCGTGGACGAGCGATGCTTTATGAAAGGCTTCGATGGCCATTGCCACGCGGCCAACGCCGTCCGGCACCGTCGCATCGTCGCCGCCCGCACCGGCGGCGATCGCTTCGCCGCCGGTCATCGCGTCGTACGCCGCCAGCGTGATGAACGGACGGAACCGCTTGCCGCCGTGTTGCAGCCAGTCGTACGCCGTGTGCTCGGTCCGGCCGAGCGGGGTCGCGGCCTGCTCCGCCGTCTTGCTGCGAACGCGCGGCAGCAAGCGCGCGAATCGCTCCTCATCGTCGAAGAGCCTGTTCGATGCGCGCATGAGCGGCAAGTAACTCTGCGTCTGCTGCTCTTCGAGCGGCTCGTACTTCTCGAGGACTTCCCAAATCCAGGCCTCGTCGAGCGTCGTGTTCTTGCAGTCGCCCGAATGCAGCGGCACAGCGTAGCTCGGCACGCCCGCGATCAGAACTTTATCGATCGCCTTTTCCAGCACGTTCAGGCAGGCCACGCCCAGAATGCCGTTCACATAACCGCTGACGATGATCTTCAGAACGATCGGCGAGCCCTCGGCGACGAGCACCTTGTACCCGAGCTGCTCGGCCCGCACTTTGTAGTCGGCGATGCTGCACGCGCCGCATTTCTCGCAGTCGAGGCCGAACTCGTCGTACTCCGCGGGGCAGCCTTCGGCGTGCTTCAGGCAATGCGGAAGGAGCAGCAACCGCCGCTCGAACGGCGTCGCCAGAAACTGCTGCCGCCAGAAGAAGTTGCCGATCAACACCATCGCGAAGCCGAGGTACTTCTCGGGCCGACCCATGTCGGCAAGCATCTGCCGGCCGAAGGCTTCAAGCTGCGATTTGTTGAACGCACGGCTTTTATCGAGATTCGTCGCGAAGCGCTCGGCAGCGTTCTTGATCTCTTCTCGTTCGGCAAGCGTCTCGGGCACGGTCTTAAGATGGGCCGTGCTCACTCGACGCTTCACACGTTTGGCGGGCTTGTGAGCGTCCGACAGCGACGAACCGTTCGCTTCGGCCGCGCCGGGGGCATGGGTGATCGTGGTCTCTTCACTCGGAGCGAGCGACACAGGGCGTTTCCTTTAGGATGCCGAAGGGCCGCGACCCTTCGGCATCGCTCTCGATCATCAAGCCGGCTGAGCGGCCCTATCATGCCCGCCGATCACCGTTTCATTCAAGCCGCGGCGGGCGGCTCGCAGGGCACCTACAGTGAAAATCACTGGATACAACCGTTCAAAGTACCAGAGTTTTGCGAAATAGAAGCCGACTGGCGACGGATCGACATACGAACCGTCTTCCACCGCTCGAATTAACCACTCGATGCCCCGCCACGTTCCGGCGTCTTCCGGGGCGAGGTCGCAAAGGATTTCGAGAGCCAGAGCGGTTTCCTCAACGCTCGAAGGCGTGTCCTTCATTCCGCCCCAGCCGCCGTCGTCGTTCTGATTGACGAGCAGCCACGCGACGCCACGCTTCGCAGCGGGATCATCCGCCAAGCCGGCATCGCGAAAGGCGGCGAGAACCCGGGCGGTGCCGTAGGTGGGGTTAATGTCGTTCGGGGCGTACTGATTACCGAACCAGAGAGGGAGCCAGGAGCCGTCGGAGCGCTGGGCGCGGCGGAGGAAGCGGAAACCTTTGTTGAGGGCATCCGTGGAGGCCGAGTCCAGTCGTTCCACAAGTTTCGGATAATTCACCTTTATGCAAGAAGCTTCGATCAGATCGTCGAGATCACTACGTCGATCCATCGGCGTCAGTAGATTGACCCAGCGATTGTGCTTCCGGAATTCAATGAGTGCCCGAATCGCGTGCGCCGTGATGTCCGGTGAACTACGGTCGAACGGCAATGCGCCCCAGCCGCGGCAAAAGGTCGGAAAGCCGCCGTCGGGGTTCTGCAGGTCAATAAGCCAGCGGGCTGCCGCGGAGATCGACTGGGTCGGCTGGTCGAGGCCACGCGGCCACGGACCGAAGAGTCCTGCGTCCGCCGCCATTCGCCCGAGCGTGACCCCCGGAAGTGCCGCCGACTTCTCGCGATTCAGCAGCGTCGGAATCGCCAGCATGGCCCCCGCTGTATCGTCGGCGTCGGGCACGCCGCCCGGCAGATCCGTCCACGCCCAACCGCCAGGAGCGGCATTCGTGTAAGGATGAATCTCCTCGTACTGCTGATCGAACAACCACAAGTAGGTTCGCTGAGCATCTTCTCCCGGCAGATCATCCCCAAGCGCGTTCACCGCGAGCGTCGTCACCCATGTCGCGAGATTCGTATCAATCGGCCAGCTTCCGTCCGGGTGCACGGAGTTCACGATGAACTCGATCCCCTTCACGGCGACGGGATGATCCGATCGCCCCATGCCCGCGAGGCTCATCGTGACGAAGCTCGTGAGCGGCGTCGCTTCGAGGAATCCGCCGTTCGAAGGCTGAATGCGTTCGAGCACCCGCAGGCTCGGCGCAATTGCCCGCGAACGAAGTACGCGGGTGACGGGATTTCGGGTAGGGGCGAAGTGGTGCCGCACTTGGCCGATCGCGATGAGCGCCGGCAGGGCATAACTCACGACCGGCAAACGCACGGCCGCATAGAACCTCGCCGGCAGGCAGGCGAGTTCGAAAGGCAACGCCGGGATCGTCCGCCAATCGACGAGACCGGCGAGCGCGCAATGCGTCAGAATCGGCACCGAGAACGTCCGATCTTTGCCGTATCGCGCGATGAGACCGGGAACCCCACCCGCGGCGTCGATGTAGGCGGCGGCGTTGAGGGCTGAGAGTTGAGGGATGAGGGATGAACTGCCCGATCCCTGATCCCAGACCCCTGACCCCTGGTCGCCAGCGGCGACGATCGATGCCCGGCACAGCATCGTCGTCGAGATGTTGCTTTTGCTCTTCGTCGTGTCGCCCCAGCCGCCGTCTTCGTTTTGATGGGCGATGAGCCACGCGATGCCATTGTCGATCAGGCGGGTGAGTTCATCGTTCGACGGACCGGCTGGCTCACGCCTGCGGCTCGAACATCGATCTCGACGGACCTGTTCGAGGGCCATCACGGCCGTCGCCGTCGAGAGGGCCGACGTGCTGAGTTCGCCGACCCAATGGCCCGCAGGCGCCCGCTCGGCGAGCAGCCGGTCGCGGGCGGTCTGGTAGGCGGCGTCGAGACGGTCGAGGTCGATCTGCATCACAGCTCGAACGAGTCCAGACCGTCGATGAGATCATCAAGTGCGTCGCGTGGCTTATCGGACCCCGTCTGACGCTTCGGAATGCCGACCGCCATGCCCACCGCTTCACGACCGTCGGCCACTAACTCGGCGTCGCGTTCGGCGACGGCCATCGCGAGTGGGTCTTTCTCTTCGCCTCCGAAGAGCTTCGAGAGGTCAATTTTGAGGTTCGTCACCTCGCCGTTCGCTCCGGCGATCGCAGGCGTCTTGTGCTGCGGAAAGATGATCGCGTTGGCCGGGCAGACGCGGCTGCACGCCGGGCAGCCCTTCTTGCAGTTGTCCTGCTGCTCCACGAGGATCGAGCCGGAATGATCTAGCCCGTACACGCCGAAGAGGCAGAAATCGATGCACTCCATGCAGTTCGTGCAGCGGGAGTAATCGATGACGGGATACCAGCGGCGTTTGGTCGGTTCGAGTTCGATCGCGGGGCGGGCCGAGACTCCGCTCGTTGACGCTCCCGGCTCGTGTTTGCCGTTCGAGAGGAGCTTCTGCGGCTCGAGGTACGGAGCGATCCGGTGGCGATGCGGGCCGCCATTCAGAGAGAGCGAGAGGCCGATGGTCGGCATCGATTGCTCAGCGCCGATGCGTTTGATCTCGTCGAGATAAACCTGAGCGTCGTTGTAGGCCCGCAGGTCGAGACACCAGATGCGTCGCTTCGGCACCTGGCCTTGTGAGCCTATTCCGGCGGACTGTGACTCTTCCGCCTCGTCGTTTTCGTCCGCGTCTTCGTCCTCGCCTTCCGATCGCAGCAGAGTCGTGCCTTCCTGCCCCTTCACGCCTTGTCGATCGAGTGTCCAGCGAGTGGCTCGCGGATAGAGCCACGACAAAAACACGAGCGGCTCCGCGACGCTGCGTAAGAACAGCAGCCCTGAATGATCGGCGTGCATGTCGTAGAGATGCGGCACGAGCGACACATCGATTTCGGGATCAAACAGCAAGGCCGCTGCGATCTCTTCTTCGAGCCGCGCCTTCGCCGGGTTCTTCCCCTGCGATTGCGAGACGACGACGGTGAGCTTCTTGGGCATGGACGGTTGAGGGTGGAGGGATGAGAGTGGAATGTTCGGCGGGGGACCAACGTTCGCAGGCGTCCATCCTCAACTCTCAACCCCCAACTCTCAACCCTGATTCACCTGTCCCTTCAAATACCGCTGGTCTCGTTCCCAGCCCGATTCGAGGTGCTTGAGATAGGCGAGGGGGTGCATGAGCGGGGCTTCGGTCGAGAATTCATAGAGCCATCCGTCGCCGTACGCATCGACGTTGATTGCCGAGGGATCGCTCAGAACGGCGTCGTTGAATCGCAGCACTTTTCCGTTCGCCGGTGCGTAGAGCGTCGAGAGTGCCTTGCTGCTTTCGATTTCGCCGATCGCCTGCTTCTTGGAGACGCCGGTGTTGGCGTCGATATTCCAATCGAGGAAATAGACGTCTTGCAGCAGCCGAATCGAGTATGACGTGAAGCCTACTCGATACACGCCTTCGCGGTCGGCGACCGCTTGCAACCAGAGGTGGTTCTCGGAATACATACGGTCGATGGGCACGACAGCTTCGTACTTGCCCATCATGAAGATCAATGGATCAGACATCACGCACACGCTCGCTTTGACCGTCATGTTTCTCTGCGTCAGTAGAGGCATGCAGGTTCGCGGTTTCAAGCATGGGTCCGTTCCACGCGCTGCGGGTGATCTTCTGATAAGATTCGCTGGTCGTTGTCGCTCTTCTGTTCGTCTCTGATTCGGAGTGTTCGTTCGTGTCCGCTGTGGTCGTCGACGAGGTCTCCTTTCGTTACGGCGAGCGGACCGCCTTGAGCGCCGTCTCGTTCGACGTACAACCGGCGGCGATTTTCGGGCTGCTGGGGCCGAACGGCGGCGGCAAAACGACGCTCTTCCGTCTGCTCTGCACGCTGCTACCGTTTCAGTCGGGCCGGGCGACCGTTTCTGGTCATGACGTGGCGGCGGCCCCGGCCGATGTTCGCCGGGCGATCGGGGTCACGTTTCAGTCGCCGAGTCTCGACGGCAAGCTCACCGTCGGCGAAAACCTGCGGGCACAGGGACAGCTTTATGGCATGTCTGGTTCAGAACTGAAGCAACGAATTGAACAAATCACAGCCCGGCTAGGCCTTGCAGACCGGTTGCGTGACAAGGCGGAAACACTTTCGGGCGGCCTCAAGCGGCGTGTCGAGATCGGAAAGGGCCTATTGCATGATCCGCAAGTGCTCTTGCTCGACGAACCGAGCACGGGTCTCGACCCAGGCGCCCGACACGACCTGTGGCGGTCGCTGGCGGAACTTCGAGACGCGGGCATGACGGTCCTCGTCACCACCCACCTGATGGAAGAGGCTGAACGCTGCGATCGCCTCGCAATCCTGAATCGCGGTGAGATTGTCGCGTTGGGCACGCCCGACGAACTTCGCGCGAGCGTCGGCGGTGATTGTCTGACCGTCCGGGGACCGAATCCGCAATGGCTCGCGGACCGGCTTGCCGAAATGTTTCAGGTCGATCCCCGCGTGGTCGCGGGTGCGGTGCGTGTCGAAGGCCAGCGCGATCATACGTTGATGTCGCGCGTCATCGAAGCCTTTCCGGAGGCCGTCGCCAGCGTGTCCTTCGGCAAACCGACGCTCGAAGACGTGTTCATCGCCCGAACCGGCCATCGCCTCTGGGATGAAGGGCATTCGTGAAGGCGTGCAAATTCTCAAGTGAAGAAAAGCCTCACGCAAAAACGGAAAGCCTTTTCCGAGCCTTGGCCGCTTTGTGTGGGCCATTTTCGATTGCTGATTGACCATGACTCTCGCGACGACAGCCCAGAAACCTGCCATTAAGGCGTCAGTGAGATCGCGTCGATCCTCGACCGCGCTCGCCGTGTGGGCATTGGCGTGGCGTGAGCTGGTACGATTTTTTCGGCAGCGAACGCGGGTCGTGGGTGCCGTGGGTCAGCCGGTGATCTTCTGGGTGCTGTTCGGAGCGGGTTTGCAAACGAGCTTTCGGCCCCCCAACTGGGCTCCCGCCGACATGACCTACCAGGAATACTTTCTGCCCGGCATTGCAGTCCTCATCGTATTGTTCACGGCGATCTTTTCGACGATCAGCGTGATCGAAGACCGGCGGGAAGGCTTCCTGCAGGGCGTGCTGGTCGCACCGGTGCCGCGACTGTCGATCGTGCTCGGCAAGCTCGCAGGAGGCACGGTGCTGGCGCTCATACAGGCCGCGTTGTTTCTCGCAGTGGGGCCGCTGTTGACCTGGGTCGGACTCGCGCCTCCAATGGAACTGGCGGTGACGTCCGCCATCGTCCTGAAGACGTTCGCTTTCCTCGTATTATTGGCTTTTGCGCTCACGGCGCTTGGGTACTGCATCGCGTGGCCGATGGACAGCACGCAGGGATTCCACGCGATCATGAGCGTATTTCTCATGCCGATGTGGCTGCTGAGCGGCGCGTTCTTTCCCGGAGGCGCGGGCTGGCTGGGATGGGTGATCCGACTCAACCCGCTCACCTACGGCGTCGCCGGATTGAGGCGCAGCCTGTATCCGCCCGGCACGTTCGACGACGGACTGCCGGCTATGTGGTTGTGCGTTACTGTCAGCATCGGCTTCGCCGCAACATGCGTAGCCGTGGCGGTGTGGATGACGAACCGCCGCAGGATCACGGCGACATAGCATCCTGATTGACGATCCGTAGAGACCGCAGTTTTGCCGCAAGAGGCGCAAAGGGCACAAAAGTGGATGGATGCAAGGTTCAACAGTTCGAGTGACGCGACGCCGCGTTCTCCTTTTGCGTCTCTTGCGCCTTTTTTGCGGCAGACGATCTGTTTCAGACCTTCGTGAGCGTGATTTTGAGGTTCTTCGATGTCCGAGCAGCAGGCCGCGCCGAAAGCACGCCGGCTTTCTCTTTTCTTATGGGTTACCGGAGCCGCGTTGTGGCTGATCGTGCTAGTACTGGCCGTTGGCATTTTCACCCGCCGCGGCGAAAGCGAGGCTCCGTCGATCGAAGTTGAGGTGGTCGATTCACCGACCTCCGACGGTGCCAGCGGCGTCGTTGTGAAGACGCCGAAAGAGACGACGCCGATCTGGAACCCGAACGGCGTCGCCGATTTCTCATTCACCGAACGCAGCGGTGAGACGGTCACGAAGCAGGATCTGCTCGGCAAGCCGTGGATCGTCGGATTCATCTTCACGCGATGTGCAGGGCCGTGTCCGAAAGTCTCGGGGCAGATGAGCGTGCTGCAAGACGCACTCGCCGACGCGGACGTGCGGCTCGTGACGATGACCGTCGATCCCGATTACGACACTCCGGACGTACTCTCACGCTATGCGGAGGCCTACGGCGCCGACGCCGAGAAGTGGCTGTTTCTCACAGGCGACAAGGATACGCTGCACGGCTATATCACAAAGGAATTCCTGCAATCGGTCGAAGAGATGCAGGGTGCGGACCGCAAGCCGGGCTTCGAGGTGCTGCATACGACGAATTTGATGCTCGTCGATGCCAAAGGGGTCGTCCGCGGTAAATACAACGCCCAGGAGCCCGAAGACATGGCGAAGCTGCGTCGCGACGTGAAGAGATTGAAGTCCTGATCGCATCGACGCCGCCGGCCGAGGCCGGTGGGCTTCTGCGCCATAACGCTCGAACCTGAGAAAGTCTCCTCGTGCCCGACTGGGTCTCGTCGCTCCCCGCCGTCAACGCGAGCCTGAACGCGCTCGCCACGGTGCTGTTGCTCGTCGGCTATGCCTTCATTCGCAACGGCAAAGTGATCGCGCATCGCAACACGATGCTGTCGAGCTTCGGCGTGTCGATCGTGTTCCTGGCGTGTTATCTCGTCTACCATGCCTACGCCGGCTCGAAGTCGTTTCCGAGCGTGCCTTATGCGGGCGTGCGTGAAGCCTACCTCGCGATCCTGCTCACTCACGTCGTACTTGCCGCGGCCGTGCCGGTGCTCGCCGTGGTCACGATCTGGCGTGCACTCGTCACGAAAGACTTCGAGAAGCATAAACGGATCGCGCGGATAACCTTCCCGATCTGGCTGTACGTTTCGGTGACGGGGGTCATCATATACGGTATGCTGTACCACCTCGCTCCCGCTCTCGTTGCCGATTGATCCGAGGCCGTCCCCCATGTTCCACGTCCGTCACCTCTTCATCGCATTACTCGCGACGATGGTGGCGTTCTCGACGGACGCGGCGTGGGCCTGCCCGATGTGCAAGGCGGCGGCGGAGGCCGACCCGAAATTGCCGACGGCGTTCATGGCCAGCATCCTCTTTATGATGGCCATGCCCTTCACGCTCATGATCTGCTTCGGCGTCGCGTTTTACCGGTTGTCGAAGAACGGCGAGGCGCTATCTCAGGCCGCCAAAGGCCCACCGGCGGAATCGCCGATGAACGACGCGAAGTCCGAAGCTTGAGGGTCGATCGTCGCTCTGGTCACTATCCCAAACACCTCGGCGAACAGTCGCTGATACGGAGAACTCTCCGACAGCAACTCTCCGAGAGCGCCGGCCAGACCTTGCGGACGGTGATCCGCACCTGGGCTCCGATCTTCAGCAGCTTCAGCCGGATCGTGTCGCAC
>JACCRE010000023.1 GCA_013813775.1 Planctomycetaceae bacterium | reverse complement strand
CGCGTCTTGGATCAGGAACGGACTCTTGCCCGCTCTCTCTGGAGGCGGCGCCATCAAGCCCTCGCCCAAGCTTGTCACTACAGGACCCGCGGTAGCCCCAAGAGGGAAATACAACTGTAATACTAGGCCGAGTTCCACGGTGTTCGCCGTCGCCAGTCGAGGTGGTTCCTGGAAGAAGCCGAGGAAACCTCGCGAGCAGTTCCTGAAAGTCATCTTCGTTGATGAACCCCTGCTGGCGAAGTTCGATCAAGTTCCCGTCCTCGCCGAGATGAAAGATGCCTTCGGCCATTTCACACCACCTCCCCCGCATCATCCCGCACGCTGAATTCCAGCTTCCACTTGCGATCGCTTCTCGATGACACGCACCACAGCTCCATCACGCCGAGTTCGGTGATCTTGCTCTGGAAGCGGACCGGCACGTAGCCTTCGTCGCTTTCGCCGCGGTCGAGGGTGGCTTCCATGCTGTCGGTTTCGGCGAGTTCCTCTTCGGTCCAACTCGACAAGACATCTCCGGGTTGATCGCTCTTGCGGGTCGAGCTGTTGAAGAAGCGGAAGTGGGCCGGCTCGCCGACGACGAGGCCGACTTCCGCACCGGGCACATCGGCTTCCGTCCCTTCTTCCATGCCGAAGGGCACGACGCACACCGCTCGTAAAGGACGCGGCGCCCCGGGGATCGCCAGGCCGCTCGTTTCAATCCCCACGTAGTAGCTGCGGGCCGTGCCGCCGCGGATGCGCACGCCTCCGCGGCGTTTCGACCAGCCGTAGTGCGTCGCGCCCTTGGCGACGGCGTGGTCGAGATCGGACGCGAGGAGTTGAGAGTTGAGAGTCGAAGGTTGAGCGGCCGACGGCTTCTTCCGCCCTCTCGAATCGCCGCCGAACCAACTCGCCACGACGTCCAGCAGCCGTTGCGAGAACGTCGGCGATTTGAAGACGCCGCCGTTGAACAGGACGCGCGTCGGCTGAGCCGGCTGGCCGTCGGTGCCTTGTCGGGCCAGAAACGATGCCAGGTGCTTCGTGATCGATGGGTCGGCCTCGTAGGGCAGGCCGATATCCTGGAAGCCGCTCGCGCGGCGGGTCGCGGGGCGATCGTCGATCTGGCATTGAGGCACGAAGCCGTCGAGCAGCAGCGAACCGACCTGTTCGCGTGCGACATCGACGCTGACGGTGCCGCCGATCAGCTTGCTGCCGCGACCGAGGACGGCGATGGGCGTCGTCGCCGGTCCGTCGGAAGCCAACAGCGTTTCCTTGGCCTGACGGCACGAGTGCCACAGCGACACGCTTTGCCACGGGTCGAGCTTCACGCCTTTTTCGGCGAAGAGGCCCGCGACATGATGCGCGAGGGCGAGGTCCATGTTGTCGCCGCCGACGAGCAAGTGATTTCCGACGGCCACGCGGTTCAGCACGAGTTCGCCCGACTCTTCCGCCACGCTCACGAGCGTGAAGTCGCTTGTCCCGCCGCCGACGTCGCAGACGAGCAGCAGGTCGCCGACCTTCAGAATCCGTCGCCAGCCGTCGCCGGTCTCGCCGAGCCACGCGTAAACGGCGGCCTGCGGTTCCTCGAGCAGGATGAACTCTTCGGGCAGACCCGCCTGGATTGCCGCTTCTCGCGTGAGCTCACGGGCGCTCGCGTCGAACGAGGCGGGAACCGTCAGCACGACTTCCTGCTCGATGAGCGGAGCATCAGGAAACGCCGCCGTCCATGCGGCGACGAGATGTTCGAGGTACCGTCGCGACGCTTCGACGGGACTGATCTTCTCAACCCGCGGCGGAGCGTTCCACGGCAGGATCGCTTGCCGCCGATCGACGAGACTGTGTGCGAGCCAGCTCTTCGCGCCGACGACCGTGCGATCGGGCGCTTCGGCACTTCGCTTCCGCGCGACCTCGCCGACAGCAAAGCGTTGTCCGTCCGCCCACGGCAGATCGAGCGTGCCCGTTTCAGCCTCGGTCGCGAGATACAGGAAGCTCGGCAGCGTCGAACGCGAGTCGACCGTTCCCGGCGCGACGAGCTGCGGGATCGGCAAAACGTGCACCTCGGGCGCATCGGCCGCGAGCGACGCATATGCGAGCACGCTATTGGTCGTTCCGAGATCGATGCCGACGATGTATTGAGGGGGCACAGGCGGTGTCAGGTTAGAGGCCAGTGGTGAGAGGCCAGAGCGATGAAATAAAGATGCGTTGAAGTGCGTAAAGGCGAGATGGGCCACTCTCTCTGGCCTCTGGCCCCTCACCTCTGGCCTATTCTAGGCCACTTCGACTTCCGCCGGAGCGACGACGCGATCGGTGTCTTTCGGACCCGACCAGACGGGGAGTTCGGTCTTCGTCGCGGCCCAGCCGTGATGCACGAGCGTGCCCGAAGTCGCGCCTTCGCGGACGTTGCCGACCAGCCGCACGCGGCCGGCTTCAGATCCGGTCAGCGTGACGGCGGAACCTTCCGCCTGCTCGATCACGGGTCGGATCGCGAACAAGCGTTCGAGCAGTTTGGCGGCGTCGCGATGAATGTCGCGGACAGCGGCCCCGATCTGCGCATCTTCGTAAGGTGCGACGTCTTCCTTAAGGAAGTCGATCAACCGCGCTTCGCGTTGCAGGGCTTCGAGCAGCGTGAAGGCGTCGCTGCGTGTGGGCTTGGGAGCGGGTGCCGGTTTGGGCGGAGGCGGAGGCGTTTTGCTCACGGGAGGCTTGATCGTCGTCTCCCTCTCCTCCCCTCTCCCCGTCCCCTCTTCGCGCAGCTCGGGCCCCCTAAGCGACTTCACCGCCGGTGCCAACCGCTCGGCACCGCCCGCGACGAACCACGCCCAATACCAGGCCTCGAGGCCGATTCCGATCCGCTGAAACACGTTCATCAACGCACTCGCTTCGATCTGACATTCGGAGATCGAAACGATACCAACTCCGCGGCGATCACGACACCGGCCGCGAACGTCGACACCGATCTGAAGGGACACCCGGCAGCGAGGAAATGGATTGCCTCATCTTGGAGCGCAGTCCCGGAAGCGTGAACGTGATTCCGAACTCAATTTCGACGCTGCCAGACCGCGGGATTGCGCGAAGTGTGAAACACAGCGAGAACGACTACGGAATCGGATTCTTCGCGATAGTAGATGCAGTACGGGTAGCCGCGAACGATCGACTCACGCACATTCAGCCAGACTTCCGGATAGAACGCGGGCTGGTGAGAGATACGCTCCAGGACTCGATCGACGGCTTGGGTGAACGTAACCCGAGGCCACCGCGACGCTCCTCGTACCAGTCAGCAGCGTCGTCGAACTCCTTTCGGGCGACTTCGCGGAAGACGACCGGCCGGCTCACGATTCGAACCGCTTTAGGGCCTCGTTCTTGACGTCTTTCCAGGGCACGGTCGCATGAGGATTCGCCTCGTGATCGGCGACGCGCTTCTTAAGCTCTCGCTGATCTTCAGCGCTCAGCCTGGGCGAGGGCTGCTCAGCGTCGATGCTTTCCCAGATCATCTCGACGAGGGCGATTCGCTCTTCAACGCTGAGCCGATCGATTCCCAGTGATTGCAGACTCTGCGACATGTTCACTGCTCCAGCCCATAGAATCCCTGCTCGTCGGCGGGGCCCGTCAGTACGGCGCAGCAGGATCTCTGCCGGCCGTCTATCTTACCCGAACATGGGCAGGCGTCTCGCGTCGGCCGGCTCGTTTTTTGCTGGCCGCAGCCCTACAATCTTCCGCCCGGCTTGGCGGGTGTCAGGCTTGTTTTTTGGACCGATTGTGCTTGCTCGGCCGATTCAGATCGGCCTGTCGCCGTCATGCCGAAAGACTTTCTCAAAGGTGCCGCCGACCACTACGACGTGGTCGTCATCGGCAGCGGTCTGGCTGGGCTGACGAGCGCGAACCTGCTCGCCCGTCAGGGGTACTCGGTGCTGCTGCTCGAGCATCATTATCAGCTCGGCGGCATGGCGACCTGGTTCAAGCGCAAAGGCGGGCACATCTTCGACATCTCGCTGCACGGCTTTCCCGTCGGGATGAAGAAGAGCTGCCGGAAATACTGGACCGATGAGATCGCCGAGAGCATCGTTCAGCTCAAGGGCATCCGCTTCGAGAACCCGCAGTTCTCGTTGACGACGACATTCGACCGGGCCGACTTCACGAAGCTGCTCATCGAGAAGTTCGACGTGCCGCCCGAGACCGTGCAGGCGTTCTTCGACACCGCCCGCGGCATGAACTTCTTCGACGAGCAATCGCGCACCACGCGAGAGCTGTTCGAGCAGTTCTTTCCCGGGCGCAGCGACGTCGTCCGGCTGCTGATGGAGCCGATCACCTACGCCAACGGCAGCACGCTCGAAGACCCCGCGATCACCTACGGCATCGTCTTCTCGAACTTCATGCACAAGGGCGTGTTCACGTTCCAGGGCGGCACCGACGCACTCGTGAACAAGATGCGGGCGGAACTCGAACGCAACGGCGTCGACATTCGCATCCGCACGCTCGTCGAGAAGATCGAAGTGTCGCCCGACCGGTGCGTCACCGGCGTCGTCGTCAATGGCCGACGCATCACCTGTGACGCCGTCATGTCGAACGCGAACCTCAAAAGCACCATCCTGCGGCTCGTCGGTCCCGAGCACTTCGACCGATCGTTCGTCGAAGAGGCCGAAGCCGTCCGGCTTAACAACAGCAGTTGTCAGGTCTATATCGCTCTGAAGCCTCGCGAAGGCTTCGACCATTCCTGCGGCGATCTGTTGTTCCACAGCGAGCATCAGGGTTTCGACGTGCAGGCAATGCTCAGCCGGAACGTGAGCAGCCGGACCTTCAGCTTCTACTACCCTGAAACGCGACCCGGCTCCGATCGCTGGCTGATTGTGTCGAGCACCAACGCCGAATACGCCGACTGGGCGGGTCTATCGGACGAGGACTACGAGGCCGCGAAACGGGATCTTTGCGAATCGACTCTCACGTGCCTCGAACGCTACGTGCCTGACGTGCGCGCCAAGCTCGATCACATCGAAGCCAGCACGCCGCGGACCTTCCAGCACTACACGCAGCACGACATGGGCGCGAGTTTCGGCACGAAGTTCGAAGGCCTCAAGGTCAGCGAAACTCTGCCCGAGCAGATTCGCGGCCTGTATCACGCCGGCAGCGTGGGGATCATCATGTCCGGCTGGCTGGGCGCCGTGAACTACGGCGTGATCGTGGCGAACAAGGTCGATCAGCAGCTCGCTGCGAGGCCAGAGGTGAGGGGCCAGAGGTTAGAGCCGTCTGGCGCGGCTGCTAGAGAGTGAGGCAGGGCGTGTTCAAGTTCGAGAAGCTTGTGGCGTGGCAGAAAGCGATCGAACACGCGATGCCGTCTATGAAGCGACATCGCATTTTCCGAACGACGAGCGGTTCGGGCTGACAAGTCAACTTCGCCGAGCTGCGGTCTCGATTTCATCAAACCCGGCTGAGGGCAATGGCCGCGACACGAGGGAAGACTACGCACGTTTCGTCGGAATCGCATACGGATCGCTAAGGGAGACCGTCAGCCAACTGTTTCTCGCGGAGCGACAGAATTTCCTCTCGAAGGAAGCCTTTCAGCGCCTCTACAGTTTCGCAGACGAACTCGCTCGGATCCTCAGCGGCCTGCGATCGTCGTTACTCAAAGCTGAACCATGATCGATATGTTCGTCTCTGGCCTCTGGCCACTCACCTCTGGCCTGACCTCCCCATGAATCGCGAAGAAATTCAGGCCGTCATCCCGCATCGACCGCCGTTCCTGTTTCTCGACGAGATCGTCGCGATCGACGACACGACGATCCACGGGCGGACGTTCATCGATCCGAAGTTCGACTTCTTTAAGGGGCACTACCCCGAGTTTCCGGTGCTGCCGGGAGTCATCCAGTGTGAGATGACGTTTCAGACAGCCGCGGTGCTGATCGCGAAGCTCCGAGCGACCGGCGACGGACGCGTACCGGTCGTCGCGCGACTGAACAACACGAAGTTCCGGAGACTCGTGCGGCCCGGTGAGACCGTCGACATTCATGTCAGCATCACCGACAAGGTCAAAGACGTCTATTACCTCACCGGAACGGTCGGCGTCGGCACGGCGATCTCGGCGCGACTCGACTTCACGGTCACGGCGGCGAACATGACCTGAGATTTTTCGCACTTGATTCGCGACTTGTCGCTCGAGTCATCGCTACGGCGTCGGCCGACGCACCGCTTCGGCTTCCAATTCCTCGATCCGCTTTGCGAGATAGTCGATCGAACCGCGTCGCTCGAGAAAAGTCGCGAACTCGCGCGGCGCGTTGACGTCGCCGAAGCTTCGCAGCAGCGGGTCGAAGAAATGGATCAGTTGGGCGGTCACGAAATTGAGCGGCCGGCTCATTTCGAGCGCGACGAGCGCAGGCGTCGTCAGGCGGCGTCGCACGACCTCGCGACACACGCGATCGACCAGCGCGGCCTGTTCGGGAGACGGTTCCGCCGGCCCGGGTTTCTCGACGGCGAACGCGTGCCTGAAATCGTCGATCACGCGCTGTCGCCACGTTTTGGCTCCCTCGGTCATGGCGGCGCGATCACCTCGATAGGCTATCGATCGCGAACAGCGTTCGCGCGTTGATCGTTGCTCGTTCCGCCAGTTCGTCGGTTGGCAGACCGTGCACGTTCGCCAGCACGGTCGCCGTGTGGGCGACGAACGCCGGCTCGTTGCGTTTGCCGCGGTGCGGCATCGGCGCGAGGTAAGGGGCGTCGGTCTCGATGAGCAGGCGGTCGAGCGGAACCGCTTTCGCAACGGCTCGCAGTGCGTCGTTCCGCTTGAACGTGACCATGCCCGCGAACGAGATGTAGAGACCGAGTTCGAGACAGGCTTCCGCCGTCGCGGGATCTCCCGCGAACGAATGCATCACGCCGCGCAGCGGACCCGCCGCCGCGGCGTTGCGAAGCTGAGCCACGATGTCGGCCTCGGCGTCGCGACAGTGCACGATGAAGGGCTTGCCGCTCGTTCGTGAGAGATCGAGATGCCGATCGAAGGCCTCGATCTGGGCCTCGAACGGCGTGTAATCCCAGTAGCGGTCGAGGCCGGTTTCACCGATCGCGACGACACGTTCGTCGCCGGCCAGCGCGACGATGCGCTCCCACTCGCCGAGTTTCTCTTCGGCGACATAGTTCGGCTGAACGCCGACGGCTGCGAACACGTCGCGGTGACGCTTCGCGAGTTCGACCGACTTCTCGCTCGACGCCGCCGTCGTGCCGATCGTGAGCATCGCCACGACGCCCGCGGCCCGCGCCCGCTCGATCACGGCGTCGCGGTCGCCGTCGAAGGCGGGTTCATCGAGATGACAGTGCGTGTCGAAGAGTCGCATGGGGTAAGGGAGAACGGAAGAACCGAGAAGTCAGGAGTCAGAAGAGTCGTCCAGACGGAAGAGGCGGGCGAATTCGGAGATCTCAACGTCTTCCATCCTCATTTCCGCCGTTCTCGCGAAACGGGACTCTCGCGCAAGCGATCAATGAGCTTTCGGAGTTCCGCCAGGCACTCGGCTTCCCGCTCGCGAACGCGCTCGATGATCCTCAAGGCTTGAGTTCGCGCACAGGCCGCGATCGCGGCGTCGGCGGCAGCGACGACGCCGATCTGGTTCGCGATCAGGCGCGTCATCAGGAAATCGAGCGCGAGGTAATGGTAGGAGCCGAACTCGGAAGGATACGTTTCGAGTTCGGGCAGCACGTGCCGTCGAGTGACGAGGCCGGCGACTTCTTCGAAGCTCGCTCGCTGTCCGACGGCGAGCCGGTCAAGGGTCGCTTGGGCGTCGGCGTGCTCGAGATCGGTCCACGCGCCCGCTTCGTCCAGATATTGCAGCAAGCTCGGCCCCAGCGCGTTCAGCAGGTCTTCGATCGCTTCGTCGCATGCGGAACGTCGATCTGCCGAGGTCGTATTCATAGTTCCGGCTCACCCGACGATCGAACGGGCGACGAACGCGGTCACGCGGCTCAGCGGCTCGACGAACACGCCCAGCAACAGCACCGGGATCGTGAGCGCGAGCACCAGCGCGTTCGCGAAGGGCGACGCTTCGATCTCTTCGAGGCGATCCGAGTCCGTCGGCGATTCAAGGTACATCGCGCGCAGCACGCGGGCGTAGTAGAAGAGGCTCCACACGGTGTTGATCGCCGCCGCGGCGACGAGGGCCCACATCACCGGGCTGACCCAGCCCGCGCTCAGGCTCGCGGCGAACACCATGAACTTGCCGATGAAGCCGCCCGCCGGCCAGATGCCGATCAGACTCAGGCAGCAGACGGCCATCCCGCCGCACACGATCGGCATGCGAGCCCACAAGCCCGCATAGTCGTCGATCTCTTCGCTGAAAGTCGCGTTGCGAATGATCGCGATGATCGCGAACGCGCCGAGATTCATGAACACGTACACCGCGAGATAGTAGAACAAGCCCTCAAGCCCGCGGAGACCGGCCTCGCCTCCCGCGACCATCCACGCGGCCACGCCCATCAACAGATAACCGGCGTGTGCGATCGTCGAATACGCGAACAGCCGCTTGACGTTGCTCTGTCCGAACGCGGCCAGGTTGCCCAGCGTCATCGTGAGCGCCGACACGACGGCGAGACCGATTCCGAAGGCGTGACGCAGGTCTTCGATCGGTCCGGAATCAGCACCGAACAGGGACTGCACGACTCGCACCAGCAGCGCGAACGCGGCGGCTTTAGGTGCGACCGACAGGAAGCCCGCGATCTCGGCACTGGCTCCCTCGAAGGCGTCGGGGCACCAGAAGTGGAACGGCACCAGCGCCAGCTTGAAGGCCAGCCCCGCGAAGATGAACAGAGAGCCGAGCACGATCGTGCGCTCCGCTGGTGACGCCAGCGGGCCGGCATTGATGCCCACGACGCTTGGCATCCGCATCGCGATCTCCGCCAGAGACGCCGTGCCCAGCGTGCCCGCGACGAGGCTCGTTCCGTAGAGCAGCACGCCCGCAGCGCCGGCTCCATACACCAGGTATTTGAGCGCGGCCTCTCCGCTCTGCCGGCGGCCCTTCTGAAAGCCGACAAGCACATAGCCGGGCACGCTTGTCATCTCAACAGCGAGGAACAGCATGAGCAGATTGTTCGACTGCGCCATGAGCAGTGCCCCAAGCGTCGAACCGAAAAGCAGCGTGTGGAAGTCGGGACCATCCTCGCGATCGGGAATGCCGCTGACGGCCGTGAGCCAAGTCATCAGCACCAGAAACCCGCAGAGCAGGATCCGCATGTAGACCGTTAACGGATCGTGAATGAGCAGTCCCGTGAAGAGAGCCGTGTGCTCGATCGGCGAGCGGCCCGAGGCGAATACCTCACCGAACTGCCCGATCGACGCCGCGAACGCGAGGGTCGCCCCCACGATCGCGACCCACCGCGGCGTCACGATGCGATCGGTGCCGAACAGCCGCCCCAGCAGCAGGATCACGATCGTCGCGCAGACGATCAATTCCGCGATGAACGCCGGCAATGAGACGTGGACCGTGTCGCGGATCAGATCGTCGAGCAGACGTTCGAAGGTCACGAAAGGGTTGAGAGAGTTGAGGGTTGAGGGTTGAGGGTTGAGAGAGAGGAAGAGGGAAGCCGAGGGGGTGGCAGCCCCTCGGCTTCATCGTACGTTTCGCGCCGTTCGTTGGGGAACGTCGCTTTTTCGCGCCGCCTCCGCGCCGGCATCGACGTTATCGACGAACCGGCGGAGCGCGGGTTCCGTCACGTTCAGCGCGAGCTTGGGATAAACGCCCAACGCGATCGAGAGCACGAGCAAAGTGGCCGCGATGCCGCCTTCCCGTTTCGTCAGTGCGAACGAGAGACCTTCCGGGTGCGGTCCAATATATCGCGGTCCCAGATAGACCCTCTGAATCATCGACAGGAAGTAGGCCGCCGTCAGAATCATGCCGAGCGCGGCGAGCACCGCCATCGTCGGCGAGAAGTTCCACGAACTGAGCAGCACGAAGATCTCGCCGATGAAACCCGCCATCCCCGGCATGCCCAGGCCAGCAAAGAACAGCCCCAAAGCCAAACCCGAATAAATCGGCATGCGGCCGAGGATGTGTCCGAACTCGTCGATGTTGCGGTGATGCACGCGGTCGTACAGCACGCCGACCACGAAGAACATTCCGGCCGAGATCAGCCCGTGGGCGATCATCATGAACACCGCGCCGTTCACGCCGAGCCGCCAGTGATCGCGACCGATCGTGCCGGCGTCGCCCATCGCCCACACGCCCAGGCCCAGCAGCACGTAGCCCATGTGGCTCACGCTGCTGTAGGCGACCATTCGCTTGAGGTCGGTCTGAGCCATGGCGACGAGGGCGCCGTACAAGATGCTGATGACCCCCAGGGCGACCACGAGCCACGACAGCACTTGCGCCCCGTGTGGAAACAGCGGATATGCGACCCGCAGCAGTCCATATCCGCCCACCTTGAGCAACACGCCGGCCAGCAGCATGCTGATCGGCGTCGGCGCTTCGACGTGAGCATCGGGCAGCCACGTGTGAAACGGTACGCTCGGCAGCTTGATCGCGAAGGCCGCGAACAGCAGCGCGAAGCCCGTGAGCTGGAAGGTCTGCGAGAACGTCAGCCCGGCGTAGTCGCCGTCGGCACGTCCCTGCCCGATCGTCGCGAGCGTCAGCAGATCGAATGAGGGGGCAGCGGTTCCTTGCCCGCTCGCGAAGTAGACCATCAGCAAGGCGATCAGCATCAAAACGCTGCCGACGAGCGTGTACAGAAAGAACTTGATCGCCGCGTATTCCTTGCGAGGTCCGCCCCAGAAGCCGATGAGGAAATACATCGGCAACAGCATCACTTCGAACAGCACGTAGAACAGAAAGAAGTCGAGCGCGACGAACACGCCCAGCATGCCGGTTTCGAGCAGCAGGAACAGAATCAAGTAACCCTTGATCTGCTTGCCGACGCTCCAACTCGCCAGCATCGCCAGAAAGCACAGCAGGCTCGTCAGCAAGAGGAACGGCAGGCTCAATCCATCGAGACCGAGTTGGTACCGGATGTTCCAACTGCCGATCCACGGTTCATCGACGGCGAGGCGGATGCCGTGCATACCGGGCGTCGCGCCGAAGTACATCGGCAGCAGCGGAAAGAGCGTCAGCACGAACACGACGCCCGTGACCGTCACCGCGAACGACCGCATGCCGCGCGGGTTGTTCCGATTGAACCCCAGCAGGCACACCGCACCAAAGGCGGGCAGGAACACGATGAGGCTGAGCAGGAACGCGGGAGACACGGCGTGATAGGAAATAGGATGTAGGAAACAGGACGTAGCACTTCTGCGTTTAGCCGCGACCGACAGGGAGCGCTATGTGGTTGCCGCTTGCCTTCGGAACCCCTCTCCTCTGGGGAGAGGGGCAGGGGTGAGGGGATGCCTTCGACGCTCCTACCTCAATGGCTGCTCCGTAACCGTTGGATTGCATCTCGTCCTCAACTTCGTTCTGAACTCATCGCGTGATCACTCCCCTCACCCCCGGCCCCTCTCCCCAGGGAGAGGGGGGAGAGCGCCGCGACCGAAGGGAGCGTCACGTCATTTTCGGAATCAGCACCACCGCCAGCGCGAACAGCACAACCGCTGCCGCGGCGAGCGCCATCACATACTGTCTCAATCGGCCCGACTGGACCTGACGCAGCGACAGGCCGGTGTCATATGTCAGCATCGCGATCCGGTTCACGAGGCCATCCACGACACGTTCATCAAATGTTCGATCGAAGCGAGCAACGGCTAAGGTCAATCGGCTGACGCCGTGCAGCACTCCGTCGAGCACGAACCGATCGAACAGCGAACCGCAGAACGCGAGAAACTCCAACGGGCGGACGAACAGCATCCGGTACAGCGCGTCAAGCCGCCAGCCGCTCGCGAAGAAGCCGCGGATCGGCCCGAAGAACGCAATGCTCCGCTTCATGTCGACCAGACCGGCCCCGTAAGCCGCCAAGGCGGCCGCCGCGCCGATCGTGGCGGCGAGCAGGCCCCAGAGTGAGGCCGTACCGTGGATGTCGGCCGAGTGAGAGAGGGGGAGAGGGGGGGAGGGGGAGACAGCGGTCTCCGCAATCGTCTCGAAGAGCGGGCCGTGTTCGCCGCCGATCGCGCAGAAGGCGGCAAAGATCGCCAGCAGCACGAGCGGCGCCGTCATCAGCGGCGAGCTTTCGTGGACGTGTCGATGCAGCTCTTCATCCCGCGGTTCACCCGCGAAGGCGAGCAGCCAGAAGCGGAACATATAGAACGCCGTCAAGCCCGCCGTCACGAGCGGCAACGCGAACAGCAGGCCATGCGCAGGGTTCTGCTTCGCGAACGACAGCGCGGCGGCGAGGATCGAGTCTTTGCTGTGATAACCCGACAGCGCGATCGCTTCGCCGAAGGGTGCGATGAGCGGGATCGCGAGGCCCGCGATGGCGATCACGCCCACGAGGCTCGTGTAGGCCGTGATCGGCATGCGCTTCCGCAACCCGCCGAGGCGGGACACGTCCTGCACGTGATGGCAGGCGACGATCACGCTGCCGGCCGCGAGAAACAGCAGGCTCTTGAAGAACGCGTGCGTCACGAGGTGGAACAGGCCCGCTTCGCGTCCGCCGACGCCCATCGCCAGCATCATGTAGCCGAGCTGGCTGATCGTCGAATAGGCCAGGATGCGTTTGAGGTCGGTCTGCACGACGGCGCAGGTCGCCCCGTAGACGAGCGTGATCGCGCCGACGTAGGCGATGACGAGCAACACCTCCGGCAGAAACAGCGGATAGACCCGCCCCACGAGATATACCCCCGCCGCGACCATCGTCGCCGAATGCACGAGCGCGCTCACCGGCGTCGGCCCCGCCATCGCATCGGGCAGCCATGTTGAAAGCGGCAGTTGAGCGCTCTTGCCGACGCAGCCGGCGAAGAGGCACAGGCCGGCGAAGACGAACATCCAACGCTTTGGCGAACTGCGTGCTTCTGGAACAGTTGTTAGCCAGCCAAACTTGCGGAATTCATCCGGGCGTGATTCGAAAATACCGGAGGCATTCGCGGTCAGTATCCCAGGATCAGTCCCTTCAACGGATTGACCTGCGTAGCCAATTTTGACTGTGCGTTCTCCGAACGATAGCTGGCCAAAAAAAGTCAAAAAGAAAACAATTCCGATCACGAACCCCGCGTCGCCCACGCGGTTGAACAGGAACGCTTTCGTCGCCGCGGCGGCGGCGTGCGGGCGTTCGAAGTGGAAGCCGATCAGAAAGTAGCTCGCGGCGCCGACGAGTTCCCAGAACACGAACACCTGCAACAGATTCCCCGCCAGAATCAGCCCCAGCATGGCGAAAGTGAAGAACTGCAATTGCGCGAAGAACCGCGGCAGTTGCGGGCTGTACTCCGTCGGCTGCGCATCGTGGATTGCAGCCAGCGGGCTGAGTTCGGGCACAGTCGGCTGCGGATGATCCTCGACGGCATCGTCGGGATGTCCGTCTTTGATATACGCGACCGAATAGACATGCACCGCCGTCGCGATCAGCGTGATCACGCCGAACATCAGGATCGTCAGGCTGTCGATGTAGTAGTCGAGCGTGAGGTTCAGGGAACCGAACTCGCCGAGGGTGTAGTAAGTGCCGGAGAGTGGGCTGCCCGATGCAGGTGGCAGACCGTACTGTCCACTTGCGGCAAATTGCCACCAGAATCCAGCGGCGATCATCACCAGATTCAAGCTGATCGCCATCGCCCCGATCGCGATCCACGCCGGCAGCTTGCTGCTGCGCTCGATCGTGATCTTCCCTACGACCCACGTCGCTACGCACCCGGCGAGCGGTGCCAGCCAGGCGAGCGTGAGCAGGATCGGAATGAGATCGGCGGGAGACAACGTCGTGGGATGTGGGGAGTGGGATGTGGGATGTCGCGATATTCGCGTTTAGCCGCGACCAAAGGGAGCGCTCGCTTGCGGATTCGCCAACCCTTCGGCGTCGTCACGCATTCGCCTCGAACTCACGCATCGCGGCGACGAGCACATCGACCCCTTCCTGCGGAAACGCGTTGTAAATGCTGGCCCGCATGCCGCCGACGCTGCGGTGGCCTTTGAGGCCATCCAGGCCTTTGCCGGTGGCGAACTTGATGAACTTCGCGTCCTGCTCGTCGTCGCCGGTGACGAAGGTCACGTTCATCAGGCTGCGGCTGTTCGGGTCGGTGACGGTCGCTTTGAAAAGCTGGCTGTGGTCGAGGTACTTGTAGAGCTTCGTCGCCTTGGCGAGGTTCCGCTCGTGCATCGCTTTGAGGCCGCCCTGCTCCTTGATCCACTTCACGACGAGCTTGACGACATAAATGCCGAACGTGGGCGGCGTGTTGTACATCGACTCGTTCTCGGCGAACGTCGAATACTTGAGCATCGCCGACAGGTCGCCTTTGCCGCGGCCGATGAGATCCTTACGGATCAGCACGAGCGTCACGCCGCTCGGGCCGAGGTTCTTCTGCGCCCCGGCGTACACGATACCGCGCTTCGAGACGTCGAGCGGACGCGAAAAGATGTCGCTGCTGGCGTCACAGACGAGGAACGCATCGCCGGGAGTCTCCGGCTCGGTCTGGAACTGCGTGCCGAAGATCGTGTTGTTCGACGTGAAGTGGACGTAGGCCGGCTTGTCGCTGTATTTGCGCTCGGTCGGGATGTAGTTGAAGTTCTTGTCCTTGCTTGAACAGACGCTGTGGACATTGCCGAAGAGCTTCGCCTCTTTGACGGCCTTCTCCGACCAGGAGCCGGTGACGAGGTAATCGGCCGTGGCGTCCTTCGCCAGATAGTTCATCGGCACCATCGCGAACTGCAGCGACGCGCCGCCTTGCAGGAACAGCACCTCGTAGTCGTCGGGCACGCCGCCGACTTCGCGAATGAGCGACACGGCCTCCTGATATTCCTTCAGAAACGCCTTGCCGCGGTGCGAATGCTCGAGCACGCCGATGCCGCTGTCGCCGAGCGACAACAGGGCTTCGCGGGTCTCTTCAAGCACGGGCACCGGCATGGTCGCGGGACCGGCGGAGAAGTTGAAAACGCGGTTCGCAGCAGCAGGCATCGATTCGTCCCGAAAATTGAGCACCAGGAGCCGCAAAGGTTCCCCGGTTCCGCCCCGAAGTTCAAGGGAAGGGTTCGGAACCGGCGGCAAAGGGACGCGGGCGGCGTTAGAATGAATCTAGGTATTTTTTGGTCGTCAAGAATCTGACGAACCCGCCTTATGACACGCCGTCGACATCCAAAGAAGGCTGTTGAGGCGGCGGTGGCTTACGCGGAGTCGCTTGGATGGCGAGTTCGGATTGGGAGCGGCCACGTGTGGGCGCAACTCTTCTGTCCCGCCGCTGAGCGTAATGGCTGTATCATCAGGGTTTTTTCGACGCCGCAGAATGCTGAGAATCACGCCATGATTATCCAGCGCAAGGTCGAACCATGTCCTCATCAGGTCAGTCAGTGAGGGATTCGCGCCACACCACGAGGGCGACCATGGATACGCATTCCTTTGTGCTTCAGCTTGACCGCACTCCGGCGGATGCCGGGTGGTTCGATGCATTTATCGAGGCCGCATTTCCTTTTATCAGCGACTCAACGCCCTACGAGCAGGGAGGAGTTGCATACCTGCATTTCGCCCGCGAAGCACCGACCCTCCGTGATGCTGTTGTGTGTGCGGTTCGAGGGATTCGTCAGGCCGATCCGGCCATCACCGTATGTGGAGTCATCCTTGATGACGGCCAGCCCCTTGAGCAGTTATTCTCCCCTGCCGCCGCGACAGCGGGCACGTAGGCATCTTCTTTCTGGCGTCGTCCTCAACGATGTTCAGCGATGCGACGATCTTCTATCACCGCCGCGGCGAGAGCGATTGCATGCAGTCCATCTCCAAGAACTCAAAGCGGATCCTGCCGCGGCCGTTCGCTTTCGAGAAAGATTTCGAATCGACGCAGTAGGATTCCGGCTAACGCAAAGGCAACCGAGGCGAGAACAATATGCGCCGCCCACAGACCGACGAACACCGGTCCCGAGCCAGCAACGACTGGCAGGCATTGCACGAGCCAGTCCATAACAAACCATGCTGCAAAGTAGCCGGTACCGCTTCCGAAGAGAAATCCGGCCGCGGCCCCGAACGCACCGTAAAGCCTCATGAACTCATCCTCTTTTCATGTTCTCAAATCATCAGAAGAAAATGTAAGTCCCTGCCGCTGAACGCTTCATTTCTCACTTCTTCCGTTCTCACTTCTCCCGTTCTCCCTCAATGCCCGACGCTCCCCGCCTCACCCCCATGATGGAGCGGTATCTCGCGGTGAAAAGCGAGAATCCGGGGGCGTTGCTGCTGTTTCGAATGGGAGACTTCTACGAGCTGTTCCACGAAGACGCCGAGACGGCGGCGAAGCTGCTGGGGCTGACGCTGACCAGCCGCGACAAAGGTTCGCCGAATCCGGTGCCGATGGCCGGGTTCCCCTATCACTCGCTGCAACCGCAACTCCAGAAGCTGATCAAAGCGGGGCTGCGGGTCGCGATCTGCGAGCAGGTCGAAGATCCGAAGACGGCCAAGGGCATGGTCCGGCGGGAAGTGACGCAGGTCGTCACCCCCGGCACCCTCACCGACGACAACCTGCTCGACCCCCGTACCAGCAACTATCTCGCGAGCCTGCATGTCGAGAAGTCCGGCAGTCCGCGTGCCGGCCTCGCGTGGATCGATGTCTCCACGGGGCGCTTCGTCGTCGCCGATCTCGCCATCGACCATGTCGCCGATGAGTTCGCGCGGCTGTCGCCGTCGGAATGTCTCGTTGCCGAAGGGGTTGAGAGTTCAGGGTCGAGGGTTGAGGGACAAAAGGGTTCTCTCGACGCTCAACTCTCGACGCTCAACTCGTCCACCCTGTGGACGAAGCGGCCGGCGTTCAGCTTCGGCCGCGACTCGGCTCGTAAGACCCTGCAAAGCCACTTCGGCACCGGCACGCTCGAAGGCTTCGATCTCGACGAGGATTCGCCGGCCATCGCCGCTGCGGGAGCGTTGCTGGATTACGTGCGCGAGACGCAGAAGTCGGCGCTCGGCCACATCACCCGCATCGAGCCGTTTCGGCGCGGCACGACATTGCTGATCGACGAAGCAACCCGTCGCAGTCTCGAGCTGACGAAGACACTTCGCGAGGGTCGTCGCGACGGCAGCCTGCTCGCCGTGCTCGACGAATCGGTCACGCCGATGGGTTCACGGCTCATCGCCGAGTGGCTCAGCGGACCGCTGACGGATGCGTCCGAGATCGAAAAACGTCTCGACGCCGTCGCCGAACTCGCCGGCGAGCCTGTGTTTTGCCGCGATGTTCGTGAGCAATTCGAAAAGGCGTATGACTTGGAGCGTCTGACGGGACGGGTGGCGACCCGCCGCGCGGGACCGCGCGATCTCGTCTGCCTGGCGAAGACGCTAGCCCTTCTGCCGAAGCTTAAGGCGAAACTTGCTGGTCGAAAGTCTTCGTTGCTGCGAGAATTTGACGAGTCGCTCGACCTCTGTCCCGAAACGCGAGCCGCGATCGAGCAGGCGCTCGTCGAAGAACCGCCGCTGAACGTCGCCGAAGGCGGCGTGGTTCGTGAAGGACACAATGCCCAGCTCGACGAGTTCCGCGATCTCGCCCGCGGCGGCAAGGCCTGGATGGCGAAGTATCAGGCGAAGGAAATCGAACGCACGGGCATCACGACGCTCAAGGTCGGCTTCAACAAAGTCTTCGGTTACTACCTTGAAGTCACCGCGGCGCAGCGAAGCAAGGTTCCCGACGACTACATCCGCAAGCAGACGCTCAAGAACCAGGAACGCTTCATCACGCCCGAGTTGAAGGAGTATGAAGACAAGGTCCTGCGCGCCGAAGAACGTGCGATTGCCTTGGAGCAGGAATTGTTCGAGGCTCTCAAAGAACAGGTCGCGCACGAGACGCCGCGCCTGCAAGGCACGGCCGCCGCGCTCGCCGCGCTCGATGCGCTGGCGGGGCTGGCGACGCTCGCGATTAAAGGCGGCTGGTGTCGCCCAGAGATCGTCGCGGAACCGATCCTCGACATCCGCAATGGCCGGCATCCGGTGCTCGACCGCCTGATGCCCCCGGGCAACTTTGTGCCGAATGATGTGGTGTTAGGGAGAGTTGAGGGTGGAGTGTCGAGGGTTGATGGCGAAGGCGAAGAGGTCGCTCAACCCTCCACCCTCAACTCTCAACCCGTGGCCGCCGGCCGCGTGCAGATCATCACCGGCCCGAACATGGCCGGCAAAAGCACGTACATTCGCCAGGCGGCGCTCGTCACGATCCTGGCGCAGATGGGATCGTTCGTGCCGGCGTCGTCGGCGGTCGTGGGGCTGGCGGATCGAGTCTTTGCCCGCGTCGGAGCCAGCGACGAACTCGGCCGCGGCCAAAGCACGTTCATGGTTGAGATGACCGAGACCGCGCGCATCCTCAACGCCGCCACCGAGCGCAGTCTCGTGATTCTCGACGAGATCGGCCGCGGCACGAGCACCTACGACGGCGTCTCGCTCGCGTGGGCGGTCACCGAGTATCTGCACGACGTCGTGCGCTGTCGCACGTTGTTCGCGACGCATTACCACGAGCTGACGGATCTCACGCAATCTCTCAAGGACGCCGCGAACTGGAACGTGGCCGTTCGCGAGGACCAGGGCGACATCGCCTTTCTGCACAAGATCGTGCCCGGTTCGACGAACAAGAGCTACGGACTCCACGTCGCCAAACTCGCGGGGGTGCCGCCCGTGGTCATCGATCGCGCCAAGGCGATTCTGGCGTCTCTCGAAGCCGAGCACGTCGACGCGAACGGCCGCCCGAAAGTGCCGCAACGGAAGACGCGCGACGACCGGCAGCTTTCGCTGTTCGACGAGACGCACCCGGTGCTCGATCGGCTCCGCGAGATGAACCTCGACGAGATGACGCCGATGCACGCGCTGCAGGAATTGCACCGCATGCGCGAGCAGCTTGCATCGCGCTGATAAATGCGAGAAGCCGCGGGGTGGCAACCCCGCGGCTTCTCTTCGCGATGCGAACCTGTGGTTCAAGCTGCGGCGAGGTCGTTCGACTCAGCCGGAACGATCTCGGCCCGCCGTCCCGCCGCGAGGGCGAAGATGCGGCGGTATTCTTCGAGCACCGGCTCCCAGCGGAAGCCTTTGATCCAGTCGCGAGCCTTCTCGACGCGCCGCTCCGCCTCGTGACGATGCGTGAGGATCTCGGTGAGGGCGTCGGCGACGGCGGCCGGATCGTCGGGCGGAACGAGCAGAGCCTTGTCGTGCGAGGCGCCCAACTGCTCGACGTTGCAGGGAATGTCGCTGCACACGAGCGGTCGCTGGTAAAGCATCGCCTCCAGGATCATGCCGTGGATCTGGGCCTCGGAGCGCGACATGCTCACGCAGGCGGCAGCTCCGCCGTAGAGTCCGGCGATGTCTTCCGGTGCGATGTAGTCGAGCACGAAGAAGTCTCGCCCTTCCACAAGCTTTCGCCTGGCGATGACTTCTCGGACTTTGACCGAATACGCGTCACCCAGATCGCCGACGACGAATCGTCGCGCATCGGGTCCGGCAAGCACCAAAGGCGGAACGCGATCGCCGCGCCACTTCATCAGTCCGATCGCTTCGAGCAGCACGACGTTGTTCTTGTGCGGTCCCTGGTATCCCAGGTTGAGCACGTAGTCCTGCGGCAATCTCAACCGGCGACGAACGTCGGCCACCTCTTCGGCCGTCGGCGGCTCCTGCCGCGGCACGAGCGGCGGAACGGTGATGACGGCCGTCTTTTCGATGGGAATGCCGTAACGGCGGACGGCGTCGCGGCGGATCGAGTCGGAACCGAACACGATCATGCGGGCCAGCTTCGCCCACACGTGCATCTCACGATGGATCGTGTAATTCCGGCTTTGCCACGACATCGTGTATTCGTGGGCGAGGTCGTACATCACGACGACGACCGGCAGCTCCTCGACCTTGTCGAGCGGCACGTCCGCCGCCACCGAATCGAACGGATAGGCGAAGAACGTGACTTCGTTCCGCGAGGCGATCTCGCGAATCTGCTCGAACGTGAGCGCAGCGGGATCGGGATCGGTCGCGTACTTGAGCATCCGGCCGGCACCCGTGCCCCGCGGTCGCAGCGTCTTCTGCGAGATCACGCCGCGGCCATAGGCGACCGACGCGAGCACCCACGCCGCCCCGGTCCGCACGAGCGGCTGCCGATGCGACGCGCGTGTTTCGCGCAGTTGGCTCATCATCGGTTTCAGGCGGTTCTTGACGCGGCGTCGCCAGGTCGCGTTCGGTTCGGCCGGGCGCGGCGCGACGATCGGCGTGCGTTTCTCGAGCGTCGGCGAGTCGGGCAGGTTGACGTAGCTCGGCTGCTCGCGCGGGAACAGCACGCCGGGCAGGTATTCCCGGTCCGCCAGATGATGGACCTTCAGCCGCGGATTCGTCTCGAACGGCCATTTCGGGAACGGGGCTTCCGTCAGCCGTCGGCCGAGCATGATTTCGAGGCTGCCGCCCGTGTTCGTCTCGGCCAGCTTCTTGACGAGCGTCGTCGCGTAATTGAAGACGCCCCCCCCAGGCACCGTGCGCAGATAGACGCCGATGTTCAGATCGTCGGGCCGAGGCCGCGCAAGCTGTGCCGCGGCCGGAGGCTTCGGTTCAGGGGAGTTCAGCCACGCGCCGATCGGCCGCGTTCCCTGCGTCAGCGGAGTGTTCAGAATCTCGCCGACGAACCGTGCCTGCCATTCCCGGCGGACGTAATCGTCGAGGAACGTTTCCAGCAGCTTCGCCTGTTTATCGCAGATCTCATTGATGAGATCCTGATCGCCGGCGAGGATGCGTTTGAGCAGTCGGCGGGCATCGGCTTCGGTGTCACAGGCCCCAGGCTGATCGGGACCGCCGAAGTCCTCCATCAGTCCGCCCTTGAGGTACACGACCGGCATGCCCTGCACGATCGCTTCGAGCGGATGATAGTGCAGGTGCCGCGGTTCGCGGCTGTGGTAGTACATGACCCGCATGTCGTTCAGCAGACGGCGGTAGGGCACCTCGGCGAGGTAGCCCAGCACGTGCGGGTCATCGACCGGCTTCTTCTGGCTGCCGGCGATGAGGTGCGGCAGGTCGCCGAAGTGGAACTTGAAGTCGCGGTAGATGCGACCGTAGTACTGCGGAGAGTCGTTGATCGACGGGCAGACGAACAGCACCTTTTCGCACTCACCGTTCCATTCGCCGCCGTTGCGCATCACGCGGTCGGCGATGCCCAGCGGAATGGTGAGCGACAAGCCGCGGAGCGGCTCCGGCTCGAAAGAGCCGATCGTTTCGTAGGGCGCCGTGAGCCAGAACCGATGGCGAATATCCTTCAGCCGGTTCCAGAAATTCGCACCGCCGAATTCGGTCCAGTACTCGCTGTAGTTGCGAGGCTGCTCGCGTCCAAAAGCCCGCACGAGAATGCGGCCGCGGAACTTGAACACCGACTCCTTCACCATCATGCCGTAGCTCGACACGATCGCGGTGCCGAAGTAGCCGTTCATGATCGGCACGAGGTCTTCGGGGAGCGGATCCTCGTAGAAGTTATGCCGATTCAAGCGGTCGAGCACCCAGCGCGGCAGCGTCGACCATTCATCGTCGACTCCCGAAACGGCTCCGGATCGGCAGCCTTTCGAGGGAATCCGCTTCGGTGTGTAGACTTCGAGGCCGAGCGACCGCAGCAGCGGCACTTCGTGGGCGTGCAGCGCCGAGTGATTGCAGAGCCAGGCGACGCGACGCTCGCGGCAGACCGGCTCGGCGGTCCGAAAGCGGATGCGATTCTGAAAGGGCTGCCGGCCGACCGTTCTGAAGACGTCGAACAACTCACGCGCCTGGTCGCCGTCGCCGCGGCTGCGGGCCTGACGCTCGGCGTCGTCGATGCGAACGCGGTCGGCGGAGCCGTCTCGCAGCCGTCGAAGCTGATCGGTGAGCTGCTCGAACGTCTCGAAGGTGGTTACGCAGTTCGACGCGGCGCCTTCCCAGACTCCGCCGCCGGCCGCCGCTTCGACGAGCAGCGGCTTGCGCATCACCATGGCGTCGAGGTGGTGCGTGTCGAAGAACGGCGCCGACGACGCCGTGAAGGCGACGACCGCCTTCGAGAGGGCGAGCACCGCCGCATACTGCTCGCGCGAGGTCGCCTTGAGCCGAATGAGTCGCCCTGCGGTCGGCGGGGCGGCCCCCGGCGCGGCGGAAATCGGTCGGCGTGCAATCTCGGAGGCATCGCCGAGGATCACGATCGGGCAGGGCAAGTCGCCTCGTCGCGAAGCGTCGGCGAGTTCTTCCTGCGCGTCGCGGCCGGCCGCCTCGAAGCAGACGACGAACTCGTCCGGCAGATGCATGTCGCGCACGATCGCTTCGGCGTCTCGCGGCACTTCGGTCACCGACGCCGACGGGCGCACGACGATCGCACGCTCGGCCGGCAGTCCGTAGCGGCGGATCATCTGCTGCCGCAATCCTTCCGACGGAAACACCAGCGCGGCGCAGTCGCGCACGAGGAGGTTCGCCCGCTCGCGACACATATCGGTAACGCTGCCGAAATCGGTGTCGTCGAAATCCAGATCGGGTACGAAGGCGACCATCGGCGCTCCGTTGGGAGCGAGCCGCCCCGCGGGAAAGCAAAGCCACGGGTCCGGCAGGAACATGACGTCGAAGGCCGGTGCGCCGTCGGCGAACAGCGATTCGAACGTCTTGACGCCGTTCGCGTCGCCCGCGAGCTGCTCCGCCGAGACGGGCATGAATCGAGCGACGGGCCACGGCAGATCGCGACCTGCCTTGTCGGTCGTCCCCGCGCTCACCGTCATTTCGAGACCGGGCGCGCGATCGCAGTGTTCGCCCAGGAAATAAGCGGCTCGGACCGCGAAACGCGGGGCTGCCGATGCTGCAACGAAAGGTGCGTAAAGCTTGACCCGAAGCCGATTCATCCCTGTGCGTCCCTGCCGTTCGCTGACGGTAGAACTCTCGTGCAACCCGCTCAGCGGCGGGTCGGAGAGGTGGCGTTAACGAGGGCGGGATACTAGGTCGAGGTCAAATCGGCCGCAAGACGATTAACGGAAGGACGGGAGAACGGAAGGACGGGAGAACGGAAGAACGGGAGAACGGAAGAACGGAAGGTGGGAAGAATGGGGGGGCGAGAACGGCATGGCGTAACGGCAGCGACGCCGCCGGCCTTCGCTGTTCTCTCGTACTTCCCTGTTTCTCTCTTCGGATCCTTTCTACTTGCCCTTCGCGACCTTCGAACGAGCCGCCGATTGGGCTCGCTTGCGAAGTTCCTGGTAAGCTGCCGCCGGCTTGGGAGGCAGCAACGCCGGATCGATCTCGCGGAGCAACGTGAGGCCTTCAGCGGGACGCTTGGTCTGATCGATCAGAATCTTCGCGAGCTTCAGGCGGATGCGCAACGCCGTCCCGGCGTCTTCTTCCGAGAACCGCTCGAGATACTGCCGCATCAGCGGCTCGGCTTCATCCCAACTCTTGTCGCGAAAGGCTCCTTCAGCCAGCCCGGCGAGTGTGTCGCGGTCGAGCCGCGTCATCGGGTGAAACGCAATCAGTTTTTCGTACTCGCCGAGCGCCGAGATGCTGTCGCCGGCGTCGAGAAACTTGCGGATGCGCACGCGAGGATCGAGCGCGCCGGCGATGATTCGCTCGCCCCGGTTCGTTTCCGGCTCGAGCGTCGGGGTCGCGATCTTGCCGGCCTGAAACGCCGCGTCGCGATAGCGGTACTCGTCGAACTCACTGCGGCCATAGGTGTTGTTCATCACCGCGAAAATGTCCCACCCTTCGCAATCGACGAGGTTCCGCTTGAGCATCACGAGACCGACCGACCCGCCGACGATGGCTCCGATGAGGTACAACAGGGCGCTGCCCATCGAAAATCCGTCGAGGGCGAACAGCAGAATCTGCAACGCCAGAAAGCAGCCGCAGAAGGCGAGGATCGAAGCCTCGAACACATACGGCTGATAGAGCAGCAGCAAGAACAGCGTCATGTCGTTCTTGGGCGCCCACAGCAGCGACATCGCCATCAGGCCGAAGATCACGCCCGACGCCCCCAGCGCCCCCGGGCTCGATCCCGTATAGCCGAGCATCATCACCTGCTCGATCAGCCCCGACACGGCGGCGATGCCGAGATAGATCGCCAGATATTTCCACCAGCCGAGCTTGCCTTCGACGACGAGACCGAAGCCCCACAGAAAGAACATGTTGCCCAGCAGGTGAAAAATGTCGCCGTGCAGGAACGCCGATGAGATCCACTGCATCGGATGCAATCCGTCGCCGAACACCAGAATCCAGTCGAGAACGGGATTCGGGAGGCCGGACTCATACGAATTAAGTGAGGCTCCCACAGCGGCGGCGAACGCGGCGATGTTCGCGACGATCAGCGAGATCGTCATCCACGGGAAGTAGTAGATCGGGGCGTCGGTGTTGATCGGCAGCAGCACGACGACGCCTCCGTCCCAACGATCAGGTCACCTCACCGAAGAACGACCGCACGGGCCTGTCGGTTCACGCCGCGGCCCTCAGTGAGGGAATATCCTGACCGACGGAATGCCTGTTCCGCAAGACCGATGGCGATGCGTGCACGCTGGCGCGAGACCTCCGGTCCCTCACGGTCCCGGCTCGTGACTCGACATCGTCGCGGGTCAGAGGCCCGATTGCAGGATCGGCGGCTTCGGGCGATTCACGAAGAGCTCGTCCTGGACCGGCACGAGTACGTCGAGCAGTTTTCGCAGCACGCCGGCGGGCGAGCCGAGCGCCTCGACGCGGCTGATGATCTCCGCCGGGTAATAGTCGAGCACGGCCGTCGTTTCGGTCTCGTAGACCCGGAACCGGTGACGGATCACCTGTTCGTTCGCGTCGTCGGCGCGGTTCTCGCGGATCGCCCGGCGGCGCATCCGCTCGATCATCTTTTCCTGGTCGGTGCAGACGAGGTGGACGACCTTCCGCACGTCGATGATCTCTTCGATCGTTTCCGCCTGCGTCAGGTTCCGCGGAATGCCGTCGAGCACCAGCAAGTCCTCGCGCGGCTTGAAGCTCGATAAGGCGATGTGGGCTTCGAGCGCTTTCCGCCAGATGCGGTAGGTGAGGTCGTCGGGAACCAGTTCGCCCTTCGACAGGAAGCGATAGATCTCCTGGCCCTCGTCGCTGCCGATGTCGATCGCGCGAAACACGTCGCCGCACGAGAGGTGGAAGAAGCCGGGCACTTGGCCGAGAATGCGGCCTTGCGTGCCCTTGCCCACGCCCGGTGCTCCAAACAACAACGTCGCTTTATACCGGCGAATCTCGGCCATGGTCGGCTCCGGCCAGAAGTGCGTCGTTTTCCCCTCTCCTCTGGGGAGAGGGGCCGGGGGTGAGGGGAGTGCTGACGCTCTCCTGCTGATTGATCGATTTCGTCTACCGCTCGCCTAAATCTTACGCAACAAAACGAGGGAAGCCGACGGGCCGCAGCCCGTCGGCTTCGCACATTCCTTCCGTGAACGTCTTGCGAACGTCAGCGTGCGACGAATGCCACGACCGCACCCACGTCGACCTTCAGGCTCACGTCTTCCATCGTCGGAATCTGCGTGACGACCGCACGCAGGTCGGCGGCGTCGAAGGTGATCCAGTCGGCTCGCTGCGAGGCGTCGGCGTTGGCCAGCTCGGAATAGACCGCCTTCAGGTTTGGGCGGTTCCGCACCGTGATCACGTCGCCGGGCCGAACTTCGATCGACGGCGTGTGGACCGTCTTGCCGTTGAGCTGGAAGTGATGATGCACGATGCCCTGCCGCGCCTGCGGCCGGGTCACGCAAAAACCGGCTCGGCGGACGACGTTGTCGAGACGCCGCTCGCACATGACCATCAGATTCTCGCCCGTGTTGCCTTGGATTTGGCGCGCACGGTCGTAGTAACGACGAAGCTGCTTTTCGCGCAGCCCGTAGTAAAACTTGATCTTCTGCTTTTCCATCAACGCCAGGCCGTAGGTCGAAACCTTCCGGCGGCGCACGGGAGGTCCGGGAGGCGCGTCGCGCTTGTTGAACGCCTTCACCGCGCCGGCACTCTCGAAGATCATCGCGCCCAAGCGGCGGTTGATCCGTCCTTTCGGTCCCGTGTAACGACCCATTCAGCCTCTCCACCGTACAAAACAGACCGTGCAAACGACGGCCTTGCGGCCATGACTCTATGCAAAAAACGCTCGAGGCGCAAAAACAGCATGCCCGGACTCCGGGCGGGAACGAAACACCTTACCGACGGGCGGAAAGGGTTTCAAGCGAGTGGCGAAACCTTCCATCCGCCGTAGAAGCACTGCTGTTCCACTTTGAAGCGAACCACCTCCGAATGGAGGCGGTGGGTTTCGCTTGGAGGAAGGGCGCGTGTTCAGCAAGGCCGAACGACTCAGCTCTCCTGCCGGCGGGGCACCGGAGAGCTTGAAGTCCCAGAAACCTGTCATGCCCCGCCGGTCAGGTGCAGCGTTTGGTTAGGCACCCTTCTTCAGGCGTCCCGTGATCGTAACCTGAAACGTGCCCGATTGAGACTGCGATTCCACGAGGGGCCGGCCGTCCCGCATGATCGTCACGTCGTCGAGGTTCTCAACGGAGAATCGAATCGCTTCCCTGGCGTCGACTTCGAGAATGATTTGGACGGACCCGTCATTTCCACGCTCCGCGCGGCCGATAATCGCGACGGTTTCGGGACCCGCATGCGCATCACGAATAAAACTCTGGTGCAAATAGGAAGAGAATTCCTCACTGCCGTCCGCCAGGACTTCCGCATCGTTGTATCCTGCGGGACCGACATCCGGCCTCCAACCGCCCCGGAACTCGACTCGTGAATCGCCGGGACGGTAATGCACGATCGCCGTGGGCGTGAACGGGCGCGGCAGGATAATCGTCCTGGATCGATGGGATGCCTCCAAGCACACGGCCAGCACAAGCACGTAGACCAGCGAGATGCCGACAGTCAAGAGCCATTGCCGCGACGGCCGCAGCGATAAAAAGCGCTGTCGCTTGCGAAGTAGAACGATTGGCAGGCAGATTCCGGCAAACCCGAGCATGATCATCAGGACGCCGCCCGGTGTTCTCGTGTAGGACGATTGGTCGTAGAGATATTTTAGGACGAACTGATGAACGGCAAATGCGAATGCGGCGACGGTCACAAGCGATGTCGTCGCCAGAGCGATCACCCAGCGCGATCGGCGGCCGGAAGGGTGGCGATCAATATCTGATGGTACGGTTGCCACTGGATACCTAATGACAAAACTCATCGGCCGGCGGGGCTGAGTGGGCTATGTATTGGGGAAAGCCGTCATGCCCCGCCGGTCAGGCGCAGCGCCGGGTTAGGCGTCTGATGCCTTCCGACGGCCGAGCCGCACCGCGTAGTACAGCACGCAGACGCTGGCTAGGAGGATGCCGAACGACCACCGCAGGAAATGGATCTCGGCCCTGTAGTTGCTCGCGCCTGGCACTGACGAGGAAGGGGTCCAAGCTGCCTCCATCCAAGCGTCCGGGTACCCCATGCGGAGCACCCACTCCTGTGGCCTGCCACGCCACTCGAACCAGAAACCCAGAAGCAGACTGACCAACCCGGCGATGGCCAGCGCCCACACAGCCGTCTTCCGCATGCGCTCCTCCTCGCCGCCTACGACCAACCTAAGTTGCACCGCCGCAATCGAGCATGACCAAACCTAACCCGCGTGGCTCGGCGGTGTCAACTTGAGCGACGGGTTAGGCATCTGCATCGATCACAGCGTCGTGATTGGTCAAAACCTCGGCAATCTCATCTACCGTAAGGTATCGCAACGTTGCTGGTTGAGTTGCATTGTGAATGTTCCAAATTAACTCCTGGCCGCCTACGTACGAAAAGCGTTCGGCATTGAATGTCTCCAATGCGCGTGAGGCGCCCGCGTACGACGTCAGTTTTTCGGCGATCCCATCGGTTGGTTCGTACAAGGCCCAGATTGGGAATTGAAGGTGGGTTCGGGTCGTTGTGAGCAGGATCGCGGTGCCGGCGATGTCCGTCTCCACGACTTCTGCCGCGACCAGGCGACACCAGGGCACCCCGCCCGCCCTGTCTACAATGACGGTGCGAAACACGAGCGCGACTCGGCTGTGTGTGAAGCATGTCGCAGCTGGAAAATGAAGCATGTCTGACCTCAAGCAGCCGCCGAACGTCAGCCGTAACCGGGCGGCGACGAGAGATTGTCCATTTCAAATCCGCCTGACTTCGCCGCTCCGGTTCACGGCATTGTTCGGCACTACTCCGCCGGTCCATCGACAACCGACAAGTGCAACAATCACTGCTACTGCGTTCAGTCCAATTGTACCGAGTAAAGCTAGCGGTCGCACAGAAAAATCATGTGACCATGGCCCCCCAGCACGCGGCTGATACGAAATCGCAGATACATAGTGGAGCATTCCTCCGTGCGTATAACCAACCATTCCGCCATCGGCATGCGGCCCTCCATGCCCCGTGGATGAGCCCCAAAGCACGAAAGTTACCGCCGCCAAAAGAAGAATTATGACGCTTTTGTGGCGTGTGGTTGACTGCTTCCATGTGCTCCTTCTCTGGCGCAAAAGCAGTACTGCGACCGAACAATCGATCACTAGTCCGAAAGTTGCAATTTCAACAAATGGGGTTGAAGGACCGAGATTGATCATAACACACCTCACATTGAGAATAACACACCTCTTCGTGTTCTCAAGTCTGATTCTCGATTGCCGAACGTCAAAGCTGACGGACCGCCGCCGGGGAAAAGCTCGATGTAATCAGACGGCTTCATCGGCGTCGCCATCTCCGCCTTGTTCGGCATCATTCTTTGGACCTCGGAAGGATATGATACCAAACACAAGCAGTCCCGAGGCAATGGTGACACAAGTAATGCCTGAGATCAGAGCAGGGGTTCGCACTTCGTCCTTAACGTTGGCCGAGTTCGAAGTTGCCGTTCCAAGGTGGTTCATTCCGGCCACCCCGAACACGATGATAGCGGCTACGGTCAACCAGAGCAGAGGATTTTTCAGCGTCGGGGTTTTCATAATGTGGAGTCTTTCAGCCGAACGTTTCGGTTAACGTGGCGGCGGCCAGAAAGCGTTGCTTCAAGTCGGACGTGGACCGCCGCTCACGTTCAACCGTTTGTTATGCCACGATTGGCGGAATCCTATTGAATCTTGTCGAGCATCTCTTTGATGCGGGTAACGGCCTCATCAAATTTGATTTGCGCGTCATGGTTCGGAATTCCGAATTCGTCACAAGGAATATTTTTGACTTCGGATGTGAATGATTCGTCGCTACTCGTTACAGCGATGCGAAAATCTGCGACTTTGCCATCGTCTGTGTCACGGGCGTCACCGATCTGCTCGATGTTAACAGTAGCCTTTCCGAGAATCCAACCTGAACCATCGTGTACGACCTCTAGAGAGTAACCAAGGGCATCGCGCGCCTTGCCTACGGCAAGGGTCCACCATGCTTGTTTCCCGGTCGGGTACTTCTTTTCGGCCTTGTTGTCAGTGTTGCTTGTTGGGTTGGGTGTGGCGGTTTGAGAATCGGACGTGTTATCGCAGCCAACAATGGCGACGATCAGAAAAAGGAACGCGATGAAGGGTAAGGCTTGTTTCATGGATTCTCCTTTGATGTTGTTTAGTGGCATAACGACACAGCTCAGCAGCGCGGCCCCGCTCTGGGGGCCGCGTCTACTGCAGCGCCTGGTTCGGCGTGCCTTTGTTCCTCGCTAAATTCCACCCATTCACCGAGAGGCAATACTTGGCCGGCCCAAATCACCGCACCGGCGGGAAACTGGTCGGAACCAACACGGATGGTAACCAGACCGGCGTAAACCTGCCGGAGTGCGGCGTCCGACTCGACCCACCGGGACTCGGTAGGATCCCAGATGGCCATGTCACCCTGTCGCACGATGGCTGTTGCCTCGTGGTAGCAGCACTCCTCGTGAATCCAAGTCGGCAGGAGGCCAGCCCGCGCCCACATCGCCGCCCACCCCACCGTCGCCGAACGAGGGTATCTCAGGATGAGTTGAACGGAGCCAGCGACCTCACCGCGAACACGGAAGAGTTCGGTAGCGAGCGCGGCAAGAGAACCGCAGTCAAGGACATCGGCGGCTGGCACTTGGCACCAGAACAGCGGCCAATGAATCGGCCCCCACGAGTACCGATCTCGCAACCACGTCGGCGGGTGCCAGCCACCATCGCGGAATGACAGCGACCGATCCAACGCGCCCAGCCAACGCCGCGCCGCAAAGCAACAGGCCGCACCATGATCGCTGACCTGCGAGGCGACTGGTAGGAATGTTTGGAGTGTTCCTCGATCACCCATCGCGGCTGACCCCCGCAGCGAACGACCACGCCATGCTCGCGTTGTAACCCCCAGCAGCGGCGATGACCAATGTGTCCCCAGGTTGGGGCACAACAGGGAACGAAACGCCCCAAGCGAGGATGTCGTTCTCCATACAGATGCTGCCCAAGACTCGGCCGAACCCGCCGCCGAGCGGGCCGAGAGACCGACCCCCTCGGTGCAACCGCATGGGGTGGGCGTACAGGGGGGCCATCGGTAGGTCTGCCACCGACACATCAACGACCACGTCGATCGCCCCGGCCGGTTTGGCTTGGGGGCGCACTTCCAGGACCGTGGCGGTCAACGTCGCAGTGGAACCCGCCACCGCCTTCCCCGGCTCGAAGACGACGCGCTCGACCCCCGGCAGCCGGTCACGAACTCGCGCGTGCAGCAGGCCCAGTGCCGGGAGGAAGACATCGCGGAAGTCGTCCGCGTGCCACCCACCCCCAATGTCCAAGACGACCGGCGGCCGGCCAATCGTGTCAGCAATGACCCCCGCCCAGGTCAACGCTTCGTCCGCCAACTCGTCCCACCGAGTCGGCCCGAGCGTGTCGGCGGACACGTGGAAATGGACGCCGTACGGCTCGACGGCAGTGCGAAGAATCGAGAGCGTCCGTGAGAACGCAGAGTAGTCGGCAACATCAATCCCGAAGCGGCTGGGGTGGCTCGGCAGCCGCAGTCGGATTCCGACGACGCGGGCCAGTCCGCGGCCAACCACTTGCTGGAACGATTCGACCGAATCGGCGAACACGGCGGCCAGAGGTTGGGTGAGGGGGCCGAGCAGGTGGGCGGGTACAGGACCGTTGTACACCATGCGGGATAGGTCAAACCCTTGGGCCGTGGCCCACGACAGTTCCTCGCCGGAGATGACCTCGGCCCACCATCCGACCGCCGCGGCGTGGCGCACGAGGGCCGGGTGGGGATCGGTTTTGATGCTCAGGGCGGGCGTGAAGACGGGGCGTGGCGGAAGGCCGGCAACGGCACGAGCGACTTCATCGAGGACTGCGCCCGCGTAATGGGGATCCCGCACCCGGCGCGTGTGAGTGTCCGGTTTCCGGCCGTTCTCGGGCCAAGCGGAGATGGTCTGTCCGACGCCCTTGCTGGCCCCGGTCTCCGCATTTCGGCCCGGTCGGCCGGTCATTCGCCGCACCAATTCCGGTTGGAACGATGGATGTTTGCCGACAGTCGCCCCGCCGGAAGAACTGGTGTTGAGAGGTGGTAGCGGTAGTTCCGCTCGAACCGCGATCTCCTGAACCACGCGAATGAACTGTGCAGCCGACCGCGGGGGTTTCGGGCACGTCACGCCGAGAGCGGCCGCTATAAGAAGACCGGGCAGGTTAACGCCACAGATCGTAACCCCGTGGATGTATGCCGGAAAGCGTGGGTTGAAGTCCAGTAGCCACTCCTCGCCCCTGGCCGTGCGGACGAATTCAATTTCCCCGCCCCCCGTCCACCCGACCTCGGCAACGAAGGACGCGACTTTCGCCGCCGTGGCCTCGCTCGGCTGCGTTACACTCGCTGCCCACGTCTTACCTTGCCCGGTCACGACCCGCTTTTCGACCTGAACGATGTCCAGTAGACGGCCTTGATACGCGGCGAAGGCGTACGCTCGCTCCAGACCAGCAACGTGACCTTGAACGGATAACTGTTCCGTCGGCCAGTGCTGCCGCATCCGCTCGATCTGGCGTCCGAGTTCCGCAAACGATGTGGCTGGGTATGCTTCGTGGTACATGCCCTTGACCCACGTTCGCCATCCGGCCCGGCGGCCAAGTCGGTGCAGTTCCTCTGGACTGGCATCGGCGGGCACCGTTGGGGGAACCTGCATCCCGAGGCGGGCGGCGGCGTTGAGTTTGGGCTTTCGCACTTCGCGTTGGGCCGCGACCGGCGGGATGAGCAGGCGGGGATGGGGGCCAACATTGGACGCCAGCCAATCGACTTCGACATCCAAGCCAGAAATCCAACACGCATCCTCGTCGGCCAGAACGCTCTGAACCTGGGAAGCGTAGGTTTCCAGGTCCATCTCACCCCAAACGGGGTGGACCTGGATATGGTTGAAGTCGGCGGCGTGGAGTCCGCTGCTACGAACGGAGTAATCAATGCCGGTAAGTCGAAGGTGAGGGAAGGCACTTCGCAACGACCGAGCAATACCCAACCCCGGCGAAGGATCGGGATCACTATGGCAGCCGGAGATGTATGCAGCATGATCCGGCATCGCCAAGGAATCTCCGTCTGCCGCCGAACGACCGCCATCACCGGGCACGAGCGGAAAGGCAACCACTGCCAAAACGCGATTTCGAGTGCTCCGTGTGCATGGCTCTGTTATTTGCATTTTGCATTGAAGAAGTGTGGATGATCTTCGCAAAGTTCCCGCTTCAGCTTGTCGATCAACCCAAGTTCATTCGCTTGCATTACCATTTCGAACGCTGCCGTTTGAAGATCTGCGTTTGGGTGTGCATCGTCAAGCCGCTCGCCAAACACGGCGTGCCAGGTAATTTTCAAGTGCTTTAGCTGAAGGCAAGATTGAATGACGCGGCGCAAATCATGTCCATGCACATTTTTTAACGCATCCATGCATTTGCTGGGACAATGATTCGGACCTGAAACCGGTGGTAAGGTAACAACACCGTCTATCGCAGATACGAGCGGTTGCGACGTCTCCATCTTAAGAACGCGAACGATTTTTTCGACAACCTCTTTGTAGCCAGCCTTTATGTCAGCGTATACACGGTCTTTGAGGATTGCGGGCACCTCACAATCATCCAGCCGAATTGGGAGAACCAACATTCCCTTATCCGATAGTTGATGCATTAGCGCGGCGTTGAGTTCTTGCTGGACCCAGGGTGACGCAATTGAACTCTTGGAAAGCACGACGATGAGATAGTTCGTATCTCGAATGGCATCCGAAATCTTGCCAACGATGGAATCACCCAATCCGAGTGCCGTTTCGTCGAACCAAACATCAACATCGCGGTCCTTGAGATCGGCAACGAGGAGCCGTACGAAGTCTTTGTCTGCTGAGCTATGGCTGACAAACACTTTGGGGTGTGGAATCGCATTCGATGCTACACCTGCGCTTGATCCCATTTGAGTAACTCTCCCGTTGCAAATAACAGGTATTCGACCGCCGAAGTGCGGCAGTGTTTTACCGCAGTTTCGCAGCCGAGCATGGACTTGTCAAATCCCATGCATCATGATGCTAAACGAGTTGCAGCAAGAGGGCGGCTTGAACGCCGTGCTACACCGCACCGGCGCTTGTGCTATGCCGCAGTCTTCACAATCGCGATCCTATCGGCCCGGAACGCCGCCGCTTTCCGAAATCCTTGCCTACCGCATGAACAGGCCGGCGACCATTAGGCCGGGTGCTTGGGGCAGCAGCCCCAGGGTGGCCGGGGCGTTCTGGCGTGACCACTGTCGAATACCGCTTTAAAACCGGGGCTGACGACCCGTAAGAGCCGGCGGCCTCAGCCCCGGTTGTCGATCGCTTGATCAGCATGGCAAACGTTTCAGCGCCCCGGCCACCCCGCCGTTCCCGTCGGCGAATCCGCAAGCGGCTGGTGACATGTTCTCTAATTCGACGCCACGGCGGCTTCCGACACTCCACCCGGCTCCGTCCCCACGACCACGACCGGGTTGTTGAACAGCAGTTGGTTCGGCAGGAAGACCACGTCGGTGCCGGTGTCGAGCAGCGTGTAGCGCAGGTCGATGCGCTGCACCTTCCCTTCGAAGCCCGAGACTTTGATGCGGTCTCCCTCGCCGAACGTCTGGTACAGGATCACCAGCACGCCGGCGAGCAGGTTCGAGATGATGTCCTTTAGCGCGAAGCCGAGCGCGAAGCCCGTCAGCCCCAGCCCGGCGACGAGGGCCGAGACGTTCACGCCCATCGTGCCCAGGCCCATGATCAGACCGGTCACGATCAGGCCGATGTAGGCGGCCTTGGCCATCAGCCGCACGAGGGCCGGCTCGATCCGCTTGCTCGTGGAGACACGCGAGACGATCGAACGAGCGAGAATCGCGAGCAGCCAGAAGCCGATGATCACGGCGATGCCGCCCGCGATCGTCGGCAGCGACTCCATGATCTTGAGTCGCAAGACCTCGATTGAATCCGCGGTGTAGAGCTTGGGCATGTTGGGGACGCCGAGGGATTGCGATCCCTCGGCTTCTAGGCGCGTTCAAGAAGATAAAGAGCGCTATCCGCTCGCAGGTTCGCGGCCCACGCGCGATCGACGGCGACGCCGTTCAGGATCGGCAGCTCTTTCACGATGCGGAAGCGCAGCCGGGTGGCGAGGTCGCGAAAATCCCGCATCGACACGACGTGCAGGTTCGGCGTTTCGTACCACTCGTAAGGCAGTGAATGCGTCACCGGCGCGCGGCCGTAAATGGCGACTTGGGCGCGGATCTTCCAGTGCCCGAAGTTCGGCACCGTCACGAGCGCCCGCGGAGCGATCCGCCGCATCTCTTCGAGCACCCGCTTGGGATGCTTGACCTGTTGCAGCGTCTGACTCAGCACGGCAAAGTCGAACGAGTCGTCCGGCAGGTCGGGCAGTCCGTCGTCGAGGTCGAGCTTGAGCACCGAGACGCCGCGACCGATCGCTTCGAGCACGGCGGCTTCATCGAGTTCAATCCCGAGCACGCGGCAGCCGTGACGATCGGCGAGCATCGCCGGCAGGCGTCCGACGCCGCAGCCGAGATCGACGACGCGGCTTCCCGGTGCGATCTGTTCCATCAGCAAACGATCGATCGCGAGCGACGCCGAGTCGGCGAAGGCCTCCTTCGGCCGCTTCATCGCTCAACCTCCGTGGTCCTTGCAGAACGCATTTCCGAGCCGCGCCCGTCAGGAAGCGGTCGACCCAAAACCGGTGCCGCGCCGGGATCGCTCCCTGACGGTCGCGGCTCTGTTCGCTTTCTGACGGATTCGAGCGATGTGTCGAGGAACGGTCGTACCACCGCCGACAGTTTCGGCAGTTCGCTGTCGATCAGGAACGCGTCGTGTCCGTACGGGCTGTCGAGTTCGAGGAACGTCACGTCCTTGCGTGCTTTCAGCAACGCCCGCACCATCTCGCGGCTTTGCGAGGTCGGAAAGAGCCAATCGGTCGTGTAGGAGACGATCAGAAAACGCGCGTCGGTCGCCGACATCGCGTCGGCGACGGTGCCGCGACCCTCGGCGAGGTCGAAATAATCCATCGCCTTCGTGAGATAAAGATAGCTGTTCGCGTCGAAGCGTTCGACGAATCGCTTCCCCTGATAGTGCAGGTAGCTTTCAACGCGGAACTCGGTCTCGCGCATCAGGTCATAGGCGAAACGGTCGCTGTGCTGCAAACGCCGACCGAACTTCATCTCGATCGACGCTTCCGACAGATAAGTGATGTGCGCCACCATCCGCGCGAGCGCGAGTCCGTACCGCGGTTTCTCGCCGTCGTAATAGCGGCCGGAGTTGAAGGCGGGGTCGGAGACGATCGCCCGTCGGCCCACGGTGTTGAACGCGATGCCCTGTGCCGACAGGTTCGCCGCGCTCGCGAGGACGACCGCGGATCGCAGCATGGCGGGAAACTTCGCGGCCCATTCGAGGACCTGCATTCCGCCGAGGCTGCCGCCGATCACGGCGAGCAATTTCTCGATGCCGAGATGCCGCACCAGCTCGGCGTGGACGTCGACGATGTCGCCGACCGTCAGAAACGGGAAATCGAGCCCGTACGGTTCACCGGTCTCCGGATTCGTGTTGCAGGGCCCCGTCGTTCCCTGACAGCCGCCCAACACGTTCGCGCAGATCACGAAATACTTGTCGGTGTCGAGACCGCGGCCCGGTCCGATGAAGCCGTCCCACCAGCCGGACTTCTTGTCCTCCGGCGAATGGCGTCCGGCGGCGTGCGCGTCGCCTGTCAGCGCGTGACAGACGAAGATCGCGTTGTCGCGCTGCGCCGAGAGCGTGCCGTAGGTTTCATACGCGACCTGAATGGGCCCGAAATCGACGCCCCCCGCCGTGCGCAGCGGCTGCGGCGGCTGGAACAGCTCGACGGTCTGGGTCTCGGACAGCCCGACCGAACCGTCGTCCGGCGTGGTGGGCGGAACCAGAAGGCTCGACATAACGCAAAGAGGCTTCGCTGCGGTCGCATGATGACGTTCGAGTGAAGTATAGCCCCGTCGCGCCGGCCTGCACACGACGCACGTCGCCACAATCACGCCCGCGAGCCGCCGGCTTCACGCCGGCGCAGCAACATCGTCATGAGCAGCCTTCAAATTCAGTCCCCCTCTCCCTGGGGAGAGGGGTCAGGGGTGAGGGGATGCCCCCGCGGCATCGCATGTCTTTCATCACACGGCTCGTTCAGCACTCGAACGCGCAGGCGAGATGAGCGCCAACCTGCGCCCCTCACCCCCGGCCCCTCTCCCGAGGGAGAGGGGAGCGAGTGTACTGAATCTCTCAACGTTGAAACGAAAGCAGCTCGGC
>JACCRE010000372.1 GCA_013813775.1 Planctomycetaceae bacterium | reverse complement strand
CTATCGGCCGAGGCGGTGGGGCTTCCGCGTCCTTCAGGAGAACGGCGATCTCGATTTCGTCGCCTGCCGGAATGGCCGGTTCACCGACAATCTCATCGCGTTCCGCTCCGATGAGATGACGGTGCCGGTGAACGTAGGCTCGGGCACGGCCATCGAAACGTTCACCATCGCTCGCAATGCGTGGTATTGCATCGACGAGCCGGCGCGGAGTCGGCCGCAGTTGCCGGTGCAGGAAATTGACGGCCTATACGGCGTCGATCCCGGATTTCGAGACGCGGAACAAGGCGACCTTCGCACCAAGCCGGACGGCCCCGCCGCCCGGGCGGGCGTCCGAACAAATTCCCGACCGACTTCTGGGTCAGCGATCGGAACGCGTGGCGAGATCGGTTGCGGTTCGGACGCCAAGCGAGTGCGGCGGCTCAAGATCACCGAGCCGGGCGTCTACGAGAACCTGCTCGTCGATGGCGAATGGGGCGACGGCGCTCTTGTGAAAATTGAAGCCGATGGCGTCACCCTCCGACGCTGCGAAATCCGCAACGGCACGCACAACGGCGTCACGGTCGTCGGCAAGAATGTCACCATTGAATCGTGCAGAATTCATCACCTGCTCGCTGGCACATACACCGAGCAGCGCGACGCCCACGGCATTACCGGCCGGCCGACGCAACTCGTGATTCGCAACTGTGACATCGGCTTGACTTCCGGCGACGCCATCCAGTTCGACCCTGGCCGCGGCCTGTGGGGCGATGTCCTCGTCGAGAACTGCACGCTCTGGACGGCTCCGCTGCCGCGGGACGCAGCGGGGTTCAAGGCCGGGCAACGGCCGGGCGAAAACGCGATCGACACCAAACAACAGGCTTCGAATCCCCGCAGCCGACTGACGATCCGCAACTGCCTGATGAATGGCTGGAATCAGCCCAGCCAGATCAGCAACATGTCGGCGCTGAACCTCAAGAACCACGTCGAGGTCAAGGTCGAGAACTGCGTGTTCCGCGACAATGAAATCTGCTTTCGCGTGCGGGGCGGAAGCGGTGACTACGGCGGAGCCGTCGTCACGATCGAAGACTGCGCCGTCTACGACTCGACCGTCGCAGTGCGGGCCGAGGACGCTGTTCGCGACCTCAAGGTTCGACGGCTCGGACTCGCACCGGACGTCGCAAATCGACTCGTTGAAGCCGGCGGCGGTCTCGGTCCAGGTTACGAGCATTCCGACGAATTCACACCGCGACCCTTTGAAGCGGCCGTCGAGACTGGATTACTCAACCCGTGTCTCGATCTCGGAACTGATTCGTGACATCGGCGTTTGTCTCACCGCGCCGCCTGATCGGGCAGAACTTGCCCGATCAGAATCAGGCCGCCGGACCCCGCTGGTAATGTCAGCCGCTCTCCCTTGTGGAGGGTGGCGGATTTGAGCGCTTCGCCGGTCAGCGGGTCATAAGCCGTGAATTGCACGGCCTGCCGAGCCTCGAGAGGCAATCCGCCGGGCCGGATGCCGATGGGCACGCACACGAAGCGATCTCCATTTCGGCTCCCGGCATTTCGCACGCAGCCGTCGCGAGCGGCTGGGACTTCGGGCCAATACCGGTCGCGCCGTCCGCCAGCGAAGACGGTGAACAAAGCCTGTGGACCTTTGCCGTCGTTGCGCTCCCAACTGGAAAGGTCACTTGGCAGCAGCCGGAGGACGTGCCTGAACCCGTCGATTCCCGGCGTCTCTTGAAAGAAGGTCTTTCCGAAAACTCCCGCTTCGCTGTGAAAGACGTACGCCGGAAGCTTGGCCGTATAGGCAAAGGCCGCTGCCATCGTCAGCCGAATTGGTTCCTTTTCGACGTTCACCGAGGAGCCGGGGCCGATGGGCTCATTGCTGACCACTGGCGGAAGGCCTGCCCTGCTGCCGAACTCCCAGCAGTCGTAGACGGGCTTCCAACCGTCATCGGTGCGACGGTCCCGGCTGAAATGCCATGTCGCAAGATCGGCTACGCCGCCACCGTACAAACGGCCGAACCCTTCGGTGCTTCCCACCTCGGGCCAGTCGTGATTCGACGTGATCGCGACGGGGATGTTCGTGCGGCTGTCGAGATCCTTGGCGAACTCGCGGAGGTCGAAAACGCCCTCGTCTCCCGGAAAACCGTTCTGCCACGCCTCATTCGCGACTTCGATGAAGATGATCTTGTGCTCTCGTCCGGGGACGACGTCCGTCAGGATCTTCCGCATGTGCGCCAGCCGCGTCTCTTTGTGCGGCATGAGCTGCGCATCGGCGAAGACTGTGATCTGCGTGCGCAGGCCATATCCGTCATAAGCGAAATCGATCAGCTCGCGGAACTGTTGCCAGTAGTCGGGCCATGCCTCGACTCGCTTGTCGTCGCGGTTCGTGAACGCGACCGGTCCGATCTCGCGGCCACCCCAGGCGGGGTAATAGCCGACCATCGAGAGCATGCGGTAATAGTTGAACCCCTGACGCGAGAGAAAGTCGAGATCAGCTTCGAGCCTCGCTCGGTCATGCTTGCACCGCCAGAGCGCGGTGAAATAAGACGCCCCGAGACCAAGGAAAGGACCATCGTCATCTGCCAGCGAATGGTCCATCACGCGCACACGACCTTGTCGCGCCGGCGGTCGATCGCCGGTGTCGGCTCGCAAGTTTTCCGCGAGAGGTTGCGCTTGTGCTCCAACGGGACCTTCGTCGGAGGCTTGCCCGGCAACGTGGGCCGGTGAAAGAGAACATAGTGCCGCGAGGGCGAGCGCGAGAATCGCTGTTGCCGATCTCAATGAGCGGCTTCCTGCTCGGGACACGCCTTCAACAGGGCCATCGTCGCCCAGCAGGTCGCGGCCATCGAGACGAACTGATCCTTGCCATGCGGAAACCCGCTTTCGAAGTAGACTTGAATGGGTTTCGCGCGAGTCGTCACGTGCCACGATCCGTCGCTGAGCTGGGTCTTGAGCAGGAACGCGACACCGCGTCGATACGCTTCGTCATCGGGCTGAAGGCCGCCGATGTCACAGAGGGTCGCGAGCACCGTGCCGGTCGCGTAGGCGTCGCTCCGTCTCTCCGCTGTCTGCGCCCAGCCACCGTCGTCGCGCTGAAGGCTCAACAGGTTCGCAGCCGCTCGATCAATAACCTGTTGATCGACAGCAAGCTCGTGCAATGCCCGGAGCCGAAACACGTGGTCCTCGGTCTCCGTCGGTTCGGTATCGATGAGCCACGATTTGACTCGCTCCTTCCGTGCTGTGACTTCCGGCTCTTGCTCTGGCATGACAAATGTCGTGAGGCCGTAGAGGGCAAGGTACGTCGCCGTGAAGTCGCTTCCCTGCGTCGGACTACGACCACGACTGGAAGGCCGCCAGTGGCCAAGGTCGCTTTGCCAGGTGAGCAGATATTGGCTGACGATCTCGGTGGTCTCATCGGCGGGATGGCTGCTGACGGAGAGCGCCCACATGGCCCAGCCGGCGGTATCCACTTGCCCGCCTTGGCCGCGGCCGTCGACGTAGGCGCTCCGCCCGCGCTTCAGATGAGCAACGGTACGTGCGAGCTGAGCCAGGAGGTTCGTCTCGTCGATGTCGAATCCGCGACGACGAGCATCCACGATCGTCAGCACCGGCAGTGCCTGATGATGGCAGGAAAAGCATTCTCGCTGACGGCGGTATTCGACGCCACTCGATTCGATGAGCGGGAGCGATCGAGCAACGGCGGTCCGAACGTCGTCCGCTAGGTTCATCGGCTCGTGGGTGGCGCGGTTAGCATGGTCGCCGCGTTCAGCCTCAACCGGTGGTAACACTTCGCCGCCGTGCAACACCGCAAACATGCACAGGAAAAGGGCGAACCCCCTCGCAGGCGTTCTCGAAAGATCGCGCATCAGATGGACCTCGCTGCACCGGCCGACCGTGGATCTCATCGAACTATGACAAGATCCGCAATCATCTCGTTTTGCAGCGTCCGATGCTAACGATCTCGTCATCATCTGACGCAGTCATTGATGCGCTTGGTCATCGACGCCCCTCAACGGGAGGAGGCCTGCGCAGATTTCAACGAGACCGCGTGCGGCGGCCATGGCTCTTTCACGCCGTCGCTTGGGCAAAGCCTCGTGCCTCGCCCCAGCGCCGCGAAACCTCATGAGCGGATTCAGCCACCTCATGCTCGGCCAAGTCATCGCCGACTTCGACGGCGATGATCGATCCCTCGACGTTCGGGTAAATTCCGACGATCGTTTCCACTTGGAATTCCACCGGATCGCCGGTGAAAGTCAGCAAGCTCAGCCTGTTTGACATCGGTTCCCTCCGTTGGAGATCGGAGCCATTACAGGGAACCTGCGGAGGCTTTGCGAGGGGGATGATCCCGCAGACGACCTCGGGCATATCAGGAATTATTTCGCCCGAACGGCCCGATGCGCCGCCATCTCAAAGGGCCGGCTCAAGGCTGTTGGAAAGAGCTTGCCTGATTCAACGGCTCTCGGTCACGTCTCGCAGAGAAATCGAAAAGGGCCGTGACAGGAGCACCCGCACGGCCGCTTCCGAAAGGCTCGTGAAAACTTCAGGTCAGAGTCAACGCGAACTCGTCACGCAGGGTGCGCCAACCGGCGACCTCTTTCCAACTCGACCAGATCTCGCTGGTGAAACCGGTGCCGGAACTGCGGGCGACCGTCCACTGTCCCGCTGAAGTGCGGGCGGCGATATCGCTCTTGCCGTCGCCGTCAAAGTCACCGACACGCACATCCCGCCACCCCGCCGACTCGTCCCACTTGCCCCAGGCGGTATTAGTGAAGCCAGTGCCGTTGCTTTGAGCCACCCACCATTGGCCTGTCGAGGTTCGAGCGGCGATGTCATCTCGACCGTCTCCGTTGAAATCGCCCACGACGATGTCGCGCCAGCCTGCGGCCGGGTTCCAACTCGTCCAAACGGTCAACGTGAATCCGGCGCGAGTGCTCAGACCGACCCACCACTGTCCGCTGGAGTTCCGGCCGGCGATGTCGGCGACACCGTCGCCGTTGAAGTCACCCGTGCGAACGTCCTGCCAGCCTTTCGTTTCGTCCCAGGCACCCCAGCGTTGTGTCGAAGGGCCCGTAGCGGTGCTCGTGCTGACCCACCACGAACCGTTCGAGATCCGCCCGGCGATATCCGCCCGCCCGTCGCCGGTGAAGTCGGCGACCATCACGTCACGCCAACCGGCCGTTGCCGACCAGCCCGCCCAGATGCCCGGCGGAGCGAAGCCGGTGCCGGTGCTCAACATGACCCACCACTGTCCGCCCGCCGTACGGCCGGCGACGTCGGCTTTGCCGTCACCGTTGAAATCGGCGAAGTGCTCGTCGCGCCAGTTGGCCGCCTCGTTCCAGGAACTCCAATGGGCGGCCGGCGTGAAGGCGTTGCCGGTATTGAGGCTGACCCACCAACGTCCGGTGGAGTCCCGGCCAGCCGTGTCTGCCTTGCCATCGCCGTTGAAGTCGGCCGACGCGATGAACTTCCAGTTGAGGCTCGCGTCCCAGCTTCCATACAAGCTGTTCTGGAAACTCGCGCCGGTGCTGGCCGCCACCCACCATTGGCCCGCGTTCGTCATGCCCGCGAGGTCGTCGCGAAGGGGATAACGACCTGCGAACGCGGCGATCATCGGCTCGACATCGCCGCCCGCCGGAAACAACCGCCCCGCGATGACGTAATTGCCGGATTTCGTGACGGCCAAGCCGGCCGGGTACGAATTGCCGGTGGTCATGAAGAACTGCTTCCCGTCGTCGCTAAAGACTGGATCGAGCAAGCCGCCGGGCGTGAGTACCACTAAATGCGAATACTGACTGGCGCCAGCGGTCAGGCCGGAAACCACCAAGGCACCGTTCGACAGCGCCACCACGTCGAGGAATGTGTCGGACGCGTCTTCGGCCACATCTACCGAAATACGACCATCGCTGTTGAACGTATTGTCGTAATCGCCGTTGGCCGACAGGAGCCGGGCGACACCGCCGACGTCGAACATGCCCTCCACGGAATAGCCGACGACGACGATGCGACCGGCGGCGTCGATCGTCAGGTCGGTCAATCGGACGTTGGCGCCGACATCGAAGGTGATGGTCTTCGAGCCGCCGACTCCGAACGTGCCGTCGAATCCGCCGTTGGAGGCCAGCCGGCTGACGGTTCCTGAGGAATCAGCGATCAGGATGCGATCGGTGCTATCCACGGCGACGCTGACGAGATTCGTCGCCACCAGCAGTTTTCCGTCACCGCTGAAGGAATCATCCAGCGTGCCGTTCGAGAGATAGCGAACCACAGCACCGTCGAAGGTGCTGGCACCGATGTCCTCCGACTGCCCGACCGCGACGATCCGGCCGGCCAAGGTCAGTGCGATTGATCGCACGGAATCCGACGCTCCCAGGTCGGTGACGATCCTTCCGGAGGTGCCGAAGGCCGTATCGAGACTTCCGTCGCCGTTGAGCCGGATGAGACCAAAGTCGAAGTCCGTGGCTCCTCCGACGACGATCTTGCCGTCGCTCTGGATGACCACCGAACTCGCGCCGTCGTTGCGACCGCTGCCGAAGTCGAAAACTCCCCAGCCTGTTCCGAGGAACCCGGCGTCGAGTCGCCCATCAGCGGTGTATCGGGCGACGAGGAAGTCGTCATCTCCACCCGGGCGCTGAGAGGTGCCGACGGCGACGATCTTTCCGTCGGCCTGCACGGTGACATCCGAGAAGTAGTCGTTTTCCGCAGGACGAAGGTCGGTCGGCGGTGCCCAGAGGAGCGATCCCGCCGAGAGCACCACTCGCTCCTCAAGCCGCTCGCAGGCGGCGTCAGTCTGGTGTGAGCGGTTCGAGGATTGACGGCGGCGGGGTCTCCGCGATCTCGAGACGAGATCAGATATCCGGCGCATTAGGTGTATCCGGCGCATTCGGTGCGATGTGACCATGAATTGAAGGAGAGGGGGTGGGAGCAGTTGGGGCGAGATCTCTGAAATCGCTGAAGACGGTTCTCGGAGTGATTATCAGATTACCGAACCGGCGCTGACGAAAAGATCGGGCGTACCCCTAGCGGCCGCGGGGGGCGTTCCGGCTTCTGCTGCACGGGGTTTTATTGATCGTTTGGACTCCGTCAAATTAATGATGGAGCATTCCCCCACAATACATCACAGCACCTGCCTTATGGGCGTAACGCGCGGAGCGTGTAGTCTTAGTGCTGTCAGGTTTACTCTTTAAGAAACGGCTGACAGTGCTTCTGCGGTTGCGCCATCTCTGCCTTTGCTTGTTCGTCGTTGCCGGTTCGCTGGCGGGGGCCGAAGCCAGAGGCGCATTCCTGCCTCCCGATCTTGAATCGGCCTTTGATCCGCCGGCTGGATCGGCGTCACAGGAAGAAGTTCCTCGCGACACTCCGCAGCCGGCTCGGCTCGAAGTGGCGACCTTCTTCACGTCGAGCATCGCCGGGCTCGGAACGTCGGTGGTGAGCCTCAGCATTGCCGGCCAGATCCTCTCGCTTCCGCCAGCCGAAGGTGCCGAGTGCCCTGCGGCGATGTCTCGTCTGCAAGTCGCCACGGAACGAGTTCGACCATGGCCCGGCTTCGTGCCTGAGATCTTGCGTCCCCCAAAGGTCTGAGTCGTCGAAACGCGCGCACCTAATCGTTGTGCCACCGGTTTCTCGACTTTCATTTCTTAAGACCTTTTTGTGAGTAGGAACGCAGTCATGTTTCAGATCAACAGAATCAGTCGCCGACGCCTCTTGTCGGCCGTGGTCGCTGGTGCCGCCTTAATCTTCGCGGGGGCGAACCGCGTCGACGCGGGCAACCTCCTGCTGCAGATCCAGCAGGGCGGGACGGTGCAGAACTTCAGCGGGACGCCGAACTTCATCGGCGTCTCGGGCATCACCGTCGGTGACTACATGGTCACCTTCGCCGGCGGGTCGTCGAACAATCCAGGCACGTCGTTCAACGCGATTCTGGAGTCCATCAACCTGAGCGTGACGCGGCTCAACATGTCCAGCGCCGCACCGCTCTTCATCCGGCTGCTGTCGACCGACTTCACCAATCCCTTGGGTAATCCGCTGTTCGTGGGCAGCAGCGGCACGGCGAACTTCACCGGCCAGCGGGACGACAGCACGGTGAACTTTCAGAGCTTCTTCGACGCCAGCAACTCGGCGTTATTCGGAGCCGGCGTCGGTTCGACGAATCCGGTCGTGAACCGGAACAGCAACGTTCTGACGGACGGCGATGGTGAGAACTCTCCGATAATTACGGTTGCGAATCCGAACGCTCTGTTCGCGTTGTCGAACGTGACAACGATCAACTTGAAAACCATGGGTGTGACCGTCAACACCACCGGCACGACCGAAGTCAGGAACTCGCCCTTCGGTGGCCCGGGAGGCGTGGTTCCCGAGCCTGCGAGCATGGCTCTGCTGGCCTTGGGCGGTCTGGGCTTGGTGGGTGCCGGCTATCGGAAACGACGGAATGCCGGCAAGCTGGAAGCCTGATCCAAGAGTGGCTTTCATAGGTTGATTCAAGAAAGATCGCCGCAGCACTTCGCTGCCGCGATCTTTCTTCTTTTACGTCCCGGGAGAAAAGCGGAGCGGCGTCACCAAAGCGGTGGTCGTGCCATGCGGCATCAACATCGCTTCGGATGCGCTGGCAAGAGTGCATGGCCTGCTGTACCGTCGCGGGTGAAGTCCGTCGAAGAGGTCTCGACCATGCCTGCCGTGAAGTCCTTCAGCGTGATTATCGCTGCGGCGTTGATCTTCTTATGCACCGCCATCGACGGTAAAGCCGACGAGAACAGCGTCGCCTTGGTCCGTGAGCAGACGGACCGCTGGCGGGCGGAGCGACGGCTGGTCGACATGCACCAGCACGTCGAGTTCACGCCCGAGCGGCTCGCGCGAGCTGTCCGCATCATGGACGGTGCGGGTATTGGCGTCTCCGTTAGCCTCGGAAGCGGAGCCGTCACGCCAGGTCCAAATGGTGAGCCGTCGGAGTTCGAGCGTGCGAGGCGCATGACGGATGAACTGCATCCGGGCCGCTTCGTCCATGACATGATCCTCGACTACCGCGGGTGGGACGACGACGACTTCGCAGAGCGAGCGGCCAAACAGATCGAAGAGGGGCGCCGTCTTGGCGCGGCCGGCCTTAAGGAGTTCAAGCGGCTTGGTCTGTTTCTCCGCGACAAGAACAACGAGTTGATCCGACCGGACGACGAGAAGCTCGACCTCGTCTGGGCCAAATGCGGCGAGTTGGGAATGCCGGTTTCAATTCATGTCGGCGATCCCAAGGCGTTCTGGGAACCATTCGACGAGACGAACGAGCGTTGGGCAGAACTGAAAGATCACCGCAACTGGTGGTTCGGCGATCCCCAGAAGTATCCGCCGCGGATGGAGATCGTCGAAGCCCTCAACCGCGTGATTGCCCGGCACCCGCGGACGACCTTCGTCGGCGTTCACTTCGCGAACAATCCGGAAGACCTGGCGTGGGTCGATGCATCGCTCGACAAGTACCCGAACATGATGGCCGACTTGGCCGCCCGCGTGCCCGAACTCGGCCGGCACGATCCCGCCGCCGTCCGAGAGCTTTTCGTCAAGCACCAGGACCGGATTCTGTTCGGAACCGACTTTCAGGTCTACGGGCGGCTGATCCTCGACTCGAGCGGCAATGAACCGCCGCCGACGGACTTCGATGCGCTCACCTTCTTCGACAAGCACTGGCGCTGGCTGGAAACTCAAGACCGCGACTGGCCGCACATGACGCCGATTCAGGGCGATTGGACCATCAGTTCGATCGGCTTACCGCCGGAAGTCTTGCGCAAGATCTACTTCGACAACGCTCGTAAACTGCTCGTCCGCACGCTGCCCGCCCCGGTATTGAAAGCCAGCCGACTCGAAGGCGACATCGAGATCGATGGTGATCTGTCCGAGAACGCCTGGCGGAATGCGACTCCCGCGAGCCTGGAATACGCGCTCGCCGACTCGTCCGCCGAGCCTGAACTGTCGACGGAGGTGCGCAGCTTATGGTCGGACGAGTTTCTGTACTTCAGCTTCTCGTGTCCGTTCACAAAGTTGACGGTGTTCGACACTTCGTCGGAGGATGAGCGGCTGGGGCTTTGGGAGCGGGACGTCGTCGAGATGTTCATCGGGATCGATGCAGAGAAGCCGGGCCGCTATGCGGAGTTCGAGGTCGCACCCACCAACGAGCGTCTGGACGTGCTCGTCGATCTGCCGGAGAAGGACTTCGGCTGGGAAAGCGGATTCGAGTCGGCAGTGAACGTCGATGAAGCGTCAAAACGCTGGATCGCCGAAGTACGCATCCCCGTGGCGAGTCTCGCGCCTGCGAAGATCAGCAAAGGCTCTCATCTGCGGCTGAACCTCTTTCGGTCGGATGTCGCCGGCGGTGCGTTCCTCGCCTGGAATCCCACGCTGCGAAACACGACACACGTGCCCGAGCGTTTCGGCATTCTCGAACTGGAGTAGCGTGGCGGCGTTTCAGGCGAAATTCTCTCCGCATCGTTCCGCGGATGGAGCGATCTGCAAGAAGGCGCTGGAGAGAAATTCAAAGGATCTGAACCGAGCGGTGTGATCGTAAATCTGTCCCGTGGCGATCACCTGGTCGGCCCCCGGTTTCAGCGAACAGCTTGGCGAGTCCATCGCGAACCGTTTCCAGCGATCCGACAACCGACACCTTGGTCATACGATGGTCATACGATTGCGTAACCAATGATCCCCGAGAGGAGGGCGTAGTACAGGAACGGGGCGAGCGTCTTGCGGATCACCGCTCCTTCTTTGCCGACGAGGCCCACAACCGCGCCCGCCGCCACGACATTGTGCACGCAGATCATGTTGCCGGCGGCCCCGCCAACCGCCTGAAGGGCCACGATCCAGGTCGGATCGACGCCGATCCTCTGGCCGACGCCGAACTGGAAGAGCGAGAACATCATATTGCTGACGGTGTTGCTGCCCGCTACGAACGCGCCCATGCCGCCGATGAACGGAGCGAAGATCGGCCACGCCTCTCCCGCCAATCCGGCGATCGCGTCGGCGAGCACGATTGGCATCTTCTCGTAACCTGCGGCCCCGCTTTCGCTGTTGATGAAGACCTGCACCATCGGCACCGTGAAGACGAGCGCGACCGAAGCCGCGACCACCGTCGTTCCGGAACTCCTCCAGGCCCGCGCGTACGACGGACCATTCATCCGGTGCAGGAAGAACGTGATGGCGGATACGATGATGAAGACAGTTCCCGGCAGAGCCAGCGGGCTGGACACGTGACCGATCGCCGTGCCGAAGAGGCTGTCGACCGCAACCGTCTGCCCCTTGACCGCCGCCGCGATTGGCAACGCCCGCAGGTTGAAGAGCACCAGCATCAACGCGAGCAAGACGTACGGCGTCCACGAGAGTCCCATCGAGATCACCTTCGGGTTGCCGTCGGGCTTCCGGTCTTGAAGGAGACCAACCCACTCTGGATTCCAGTTCTCGCGAGCGTCGAAATCCCAATGCTTGTCCGGCCGCGGCATGAGGAAGCCTCGTTTCGCGGCGAAGACGACGACCACGAGTCCGACCAGTCCGCCGGTCAGCGACGGGAACTGCGGACCGAGAAAGTACGCCGAAGCGAGGTAGGGCGCGATCATCGCGACCGCCGCGAAGAAGGCGAACGGCCAGACCTCAAGACCTTCTCGGAACGAGCGATTCCGCCCGAAGAAACGGGTCATGAAAGCCGTCACCAAGAGCGGAATCAGCGCGCCGCACATCGCATGCAGGAGGGCGACCTTCCAGCCGATCATCGCCAGAAAGGCCGCCCAATCGACATCGCCCGAAGCGGTGACGTACCCAGCGTTGCGGGCGAACGCCTCGGCAGGGCTTCCGGCCACGAGCAGCCCATCATTGACTCCTTTCAGGATTGGTGTCCCGGCCGCGCCGAACGAGACGGGCGTGCTTTGGATCATCATGCCGGCCACGACCGCCGCCATCGCCGGGAAACCGAGGCCGACGAGCAGCGGAACCGCGACGGCGGCTGGGGTGCCGAAGCCCGACGCCCCCTCGATGAACGAGCCGAACAGCCAGGCGATGATGATCACCTGGATGCGTCGATCAGGAGTGATGTCGCGAAAGCTCCGCCGGATCGTGGCGAGGGCACCGCTCTCCTCCAGCGTGTTCAGCAGCAGAATCGCCCCGAAGATGATGTAGAGCAGTTCGGCCGCGATGATGAGTCCTTTCGCGCTCGCCGCCGCGACCGTCGCCGCCGGCACCTGCCACACGAACAGGGCCAGCAGGACCGCCACGAAGTACGACAGCGGCATCGCCCGCTTCGCCGGCCACCGCAGCCCGACCAGAAAGAGTGCGACCGCGGCGATCGGCAAAAGCGAGAGCAGCGCGAGGACGCTCGTGTTCACTTCGGCTCCACCAGTGCGACGGATGCGAATCGAGAACGAGACGATGGAGTACTCAAAGCATCAACACTTATCCGGCCAGCCGCGGGCGCAAGCCCGCGGGTTCTCTTGGCGATCTGATGGCTGTTATAGCAGCGGGCGGACGACACGGACCATCCTTACCGCACCGATCATCTCATGTCACCCTGACATGGCGCGACCTCCAGCGTTTGCTACCATCGTTGGTCGACGTCGCTTTCCATCACGATCTCTGCTCTCCGGATCAAATGGCAATGACCGATCAAGCCATACTTCTCGCACCGCCACTCAATCCGCCGCAACGGGTGCTGTTGGGGCCGGGCCCGAGTGATGTTCCGCCGCGGGTGCTGGCGGCACTGGCAGCACCGACGATCGGGCATCTCGATCCGGTCTACCTGAAGATCATGGACGAGACCCGCGCGATGTTGCGGGCCGTCTTCCGCACGAAAAACGAGCTGACGATGGCCGTCTCGGGCACGGGCAGCGCCGGCATGGAAGCGGCGATCGTCAATCTCGTCGAGCCGGGCGACGAGATGATCGTGTGCGTCAACGGCGTGTTCGGAACGCGGATGCGCGACGTCGCCCAGCGGGCGGGGGCGACGGTTCATTCCATTGAGGCCGAATGGGGCCGCACGATCGACCCGCAACAGGTCGCCGATGCGCTGAAGGCCCATCCGAAGACGAAACTCCTGGGTATCGTGCATGCCGAGACCAGCACGGGAGCGCATCAGCCGCTCGAAGAGATCTCGGATCTGGTTCACGACTTCGGCGCGCTGCTGGTCGTCGATGCGGTCACGTCGCTCGGCGGCGTCGAACTCAAAGTCGACGATTGGAAGATCGACGCCTGCTACAGCGGCACGCAGAAGTGCCTTTCCTGCCCGCCGGGGCTGGCACCGCTCACGTTTTCGCCCGCCGCCGTCGAGGCGATGGATCGTCGCAAGACGAAGGTGCAATCCTGGTATCTCGACGCCTCGATGCTCCGCCAGTACTGGGGTGCCGAACGCGTCTACCACCACACAGCCCCGATCAACATGACCTACGCGCTCCACGAATCGCTCCGCGTGGTTTTGGAAGAAGGCCTCGAAGCCCGCATCGCTCGTCACACGCACAATCACAAGGCCCTGCGCGCCGGTTTGGAGGCCCTCGGCCTGAAGTACGTTCCCGAACACTCCCTGACGACCCTCAACGCGATTCACTCCCCTGCTGGAGTTGATGAAGCGAAGGTCCGTAAGCGATTGCTGGAGGACTACGGCATCGAAATCGGCGCGGGGCTTGGTCCGTTCAAGGGCAAAGCGATGCGCATCGGGTTGATGGGTTCGTCGAGCACGAAGCGGAATGTGACGCTCGTGCTGGCGGCGTTGGAGACGGTTTTGGCAGGGGAAGGTGTGGCCGTCGGTCGAGGGGAGGCCATCGCAGCGGCGGAGAGAATGTATGCCAGCCAGCGATGACCCATGCGGTGCGATGATATGAGCCTTAACTTTCGCCCTGATCGAACTGCGACGGATCGGCCGATGTTCATCGTTGGCACCGAGTGCGGATGGGACGACTTTCCTCAGCGGGCGCAGGCGGTGATCGATCACTTCGGCATGGAAGTCGTCAGCAAAACCGATGGCTTAGACGAACGAGTTTGGATCACCACGCGCGGTAGCCACGAGTTCTGTGTCTCTTGGGACACCTGGGTGCCGGAAGTCTCGGTGATGCCATGGGGATCGACGTCGAACGAAGCAATCGAAAAGCTTATTACCGCAACGTGCTCAACCCGGTCCGGCATGAACTCATGAGCGGGAGCCGGCATACCAGGACGCTTCTTCTAGCGGATATCCGCACGCTCCTCGGCGAGCCTTCCGTCCTCGTCCGTCCGGAGCAGCTACGCACCTACGAGTGCGACGGGCTGACGAACTTTCGCGTCGTGCCGACGGCGGTCGTGCTGCCGACGAACGCCGAGCAAGTTCAGGAGATCGTGCGGCTGTGTCACCGCGACGGAGTGCCGTTTGTATCTCGCGGTTCTGGCACGGGACTCAGCGGCGGAGCGTTGCCGGTCGAAGGCGGGATCGTGATCAGCCTCGCCCGGCTGAATCGCATTCTGGAGGTGGACATCCCCAACGAACGGGTCGTCGTCGAACCGGGCGTCATCAACCTGCACGTCACGCAGAAGGTCGCACCTTACGGCTACTTCTACGCTCCCGATCCGTCGAGCCAATCGGTCTGCACGATCGGCGGGAACGTCGCCGAGAACGCGGGAGGAGCGCATTGCCTCAAATACGGCTTCACGACGACACACGTACTGGGGTTGGAAGTCGTGCTGAGTGACGGTTCATTGGTGACGCTCGGCGGGAAAGCGCCCGACACGTCGGGTTATGATCTGTGCGGTGTCTTTGTCGGCTCGGAAGGTACGTTGGGCATCGCCACGAAGGTGACGCTGCGGATCGTACGCCGGCCGGAAGTCGTCCAGACGATGGTCGCCGCGTTTCACTCGACCGACGCGGCCGGCGAAGCCGTCAGCCGCATCATCGCCGCCGGCATCGTGCCGGCCGCCGCGGAGATGATGGATCGGCTGAGCCTGCAAGCCGCCGAGGCCGCTGTGCATGCCGGCTATCCGAACTGCGAATGTCTGCTGCTCGTCGAACTCGACGGCGTCGCGATCGAAGTCGAAGTGCTGGTCGCGCAGGTGAAAGAGATTTGCTCAGCGTGCGGCGCGTTCGAGACACGTCTGGCTCGTTCCGACGCCGAGCGAGCGGCGATGTGGAAAGGCCGCAAGGCGGCGTTCGCGGCAATGGGTCGCGTCTCACCGAACTACATCGTGCAGGACGGCGTCATCCCGCGCACAGCCCTATCAGCGGTGCTCCGCGAGATCGAACGGATGAGCCGCGACACCGGTCTACGGGTTGCGAACGTGTTTCACGCCGGCGATGGCAACCTGCATCCGCTCGTCCTGTACGATCGACGCATCGAAGGGCAGGAACATCGAGCCGAGCATCTCGCCGCGGAGATCCTCAAGCTCTGCGTGCGAACAGGCGGCTCATTGACCGGCGAACACGGCATCGGCGTCGAGAAGCGAGACTTCATGCCGGAGATGTTCGCGGAACCGGACCTCGCCACCATGCAGCGCGTGCGAATCGCCTTCGATCCGCAGAGCTTATCGAACCCGGGGAAGGTGTTTCCCCGGCCGCGTCTGTGCGCGGAACGACCGGGACCGTACGAGCCGCACCCGCTGGAGACGGCGGGAGTCGCGGAGTTGTTTTGAGGGATGGGGTGTTTGCGTCGTCGTTCGGTAATGCGCCCGATATGGAAAACGATACTGCGAACCGCCGGCACGAAGTCATCGAAACGCTCGAGATGCTGTCATCGGCCGAAAAGCAACTGGAGTATCAAAGAACTGTGCCGATTGCCCAAGTCTCCGCAGAACTCTTTTGCCTTTGGGATGAAGCGTTCTGGGCCGAAGACGCTTCGTTGAGAGCCGCCTTCGATCCGATGGAATGGCAAGCTCTTCTAAGGTTCGATTCGGTGTTCGAGCGAGTGTCCCGACTTTTGCCACACAAACTCCCGCCAATAGAGGAGTTCATCAATTTGCCGCTCTGGCTTCGACTCTCGCGCGCAGCAAATCGTGCATTGGCGACTCTCCGAGTTTCATAATCGTCCCCTTGTCGATCGGCAACGAAGGATGTCTATTGCAACGCGAGATCGCTCATATCGTCGGCACTGATTTCATCCGTCATGTATCGGACGCCGATGTGATCGACGGCGTGTTGCCGAAGTTCGTCGTCGAGCCGGGAACGCCTTCCGACGTCTCGCGGGTTCTAGCGATCGCACATGACAGAGGCTGGCAGGTCGTCCCTCGGGGCGGCGGCACGAAGCTGGGCTGGGGCAATTCTCCGCGTGCGGCGGATGTCGTGCTTTCGTTGTGCCGGCTGGATCGCGTGCAGGAACACGCTCCGGGGGACATGACGGCGACGGTTGAGGCGGGTTGCACGATCGCCGCTTTGCAGGAGACGCTCGCCCAGCGCGGACAGCGGCTCGCGCTCGATCCGTTGTGGCCCGGTCGAGCCACGGTCGGCGGTGTGTTGGCGACGGCGGACAGCGGGCCGTTGCGCTGGAGCTTCGGACCGCCGCGCGATCTGGTCTTAGGCGTGACCGTCGCCTTGGCGGACGGCACTCTCGCGCGGAGCGGCGGAAAGGTCGTGAAAAACGTCGCCGGATACGACCTGCCGAAGCTGCTGACCGGCTCGTTCGGCACGCTGGGCGTCATCACTCAGGCGACGTTCCGGTTGCATCCGCTACCGGCTGCCGTAAGACATCTTACGTTCACACTGGATGCAGCGTCGGTCGGTGCGTTTATCGCGGCGATGAGAGAATGCTCTCTCGCGACGGCGGCGGTGCAGATCCGTGCCGGTACGGAAATGAATGCACTCGCCTATGTGCGCGTCGAGGGTCTGCCGGAGGCGATCGAGGCCAAAGCCGAACAGGTGATGCAGAGAGCGAACGCGGCCGGCGCGGATGTTTCTGCAGCGCACGCGCCCGCAGAGGATTGGTCCGCACGCGAGCGTCTTTTCGAGGACCTCGAACCGACGTCGCTCGTCTGCAAGATCGGGATTCCTCCCGCCGAATCACAGCATTTACTCTCGCTCCTGGAGAGGGAAGCGTCTCAGGACGTAAGATGGCGACTCGTCTTCCAGGCGTTCGGCGTCGGCGTGTTACGGCTTGAGTTGCGGGAGCCGGAAAGATCCGTGGTCGATCGACTCCGTTCGCGGCTCGCCGAGTTTGGCGGATCGCTCGTCGTGCTGGCGTGTCCCGCCGGCATGAAGCCCGACGCGAACGTTTGGGGCGAGCCGGGCGATGCGCTGGAGTTGATGCGACGCATCAAGCAGCAATTCGATCCGCACTCGATACTGAATCCAGGACGATTCCTCGGGGGAATCTGAGCGTGACCGAGCGGCGAATCGAGACGAATTGCGTCGGCACCGACGAGGGCGGCACGGCGACCGGCAGCAGTCCGCGCCGCGTTTCGCCCAGCGTCTTCGATGTGCATCATCCCCCGTCGGCGGAGCTGCTCAGCGACTGCGTGCACTGCGGGTTCTGTCTAGCGACGTGTCCGACGTATGTCCTGTGGGGTGAGGAGATGGACTCGCCGCGGGGCCGGCTCTACCTGATGGGGCTGGGACTGGAGGGCGAGGTTGAAATGACGCCGACCTATGTCGGCCACTTCGACAAGTGCCTCGGCTGCATGGCGTGCCTGACATCGTGCCCTTCGGGAGTGCGGTACGACAAGCTGATCGAGGCGACGCGGTCGCAGATCGAGCGGCGGTTCGATCGATCATTCGCCGATCGGGCCTTTCGGCGAATGCTGTTCGAAGTGTTTCCGCATCCGCGCCGGCTCAGGGTGCTCGCTCTGCCGCTTTGGCTCTATCAGCGATCGGGGCTGCGGCAACTTATTCAACGCACGGGGCTGCTGCGGCTTCTGCCCTCGCGATTCCAGGCGATGGAGCGTCTGTTGCCGCCCGTGACGCTGCGGGCCGAGCGAGAGTCGCTCAGTCGGCCATCCGCGGTTCAGCCGGCGCGAATGCGGGTCGGCCTGCTGCTCGGCTGCGTGCAGCGGGTCTTCTTCGCGGGCGCCAATGCAGCGACGGCCCGCGTGCTGGCTGCGGAAGGCTGCGAGGTCGTCGTCCCGTCGCCGCAAGGTTGCTGCGGTGCTCTGATGCTGCACGCTGGCCAAGAGCAGGACGCGATTGCGACGGCCAAGCGATTGATCGACACGTTCGAAGGCGCGAACGTCGATCGCATCGCGATCAACGCTGCGGGCTGCGGCTCGGCGTTGAAAGAGTATCCGCACCTGCTGCGCGACGAACCCGAGTACCGCGAGAAAGCGGCTGCATTCGCGGCCAAGTGTTGCGATGTAACGGAATTACTCATCGAGCTCGGTGAACCGCTGTCGCCGCGGCATCCGCTGCCGATGCGGGTCGCCTATCACGACGCCTGCCACCTGCGGCACGCTCAACGTGTGAGCGATCAGCCGCGAGAGCTGCTGAAAGGCATTCCACAACTCGAAGTCGTGGAGATCGAGG
>JACCRE010000368.1 GCA_013813775.1 Planctomycetaceae bacterium | reverse complement strand
CGGCGGGCTTTTCGCGTTCCGAGAGTCTTCCAGCACGGCAGACTCTGCGTTCCCCAGCGATTGGCGCGATTGCTCGAAATCCCCGGCGCCGCTGCTGTTTCCGCAGTTTGACCAACCGACTCGACCGGCGGCGAGTACGGGTCTGTCGGCGCGCGAAGCATTGTTTGTCGCGGTCGGCGTCGGTTGTGCGTTTTACAATCACGCCATGACGACGCAACGCGGGTTCGCGGCGAATCGCAGGCTTTGCCATCTTTTGCACAGGTCGATCGCGAGCGGAACGAGACTCGCTACCACCACGATCGGGCGGGACGGAACACCGCCGATCCGGAAGGATTCCGGAGGATCGTCGTTTCTGCGGACCCACGCGGGAGTGCGTGGCGAGACCGCGAGACCACGGGCTTTCGGGATGACTTCCATGACGTTCAGGATCTGGCGGCGCACGCCGGGACGCTCCTTTCACTCGGAGGCTTCGCGCTTGGGCCGTGGGGCCGATGTTCGCCCCGCGGCGGTCGTGATCGTCGCCGTCGCGCTGCTCATCGTGTGCATGACGACGGCCGTCACTCGCGGCGACGAGACCTCATCGGCTCCCGTCGATGAAGCGGCGGCGAAGCGGACGGCGGTCGCACTGAACTATTGCCGCAGCTCGTTCTATCGCATCCATCGCAATCCCGGCAAAGACGTTCTGTCGGAAGAACGGCGCAAGATCCTCAACAACCTGAATCTGACATCGATTCAGGATGAGGAGGTGGTCACGCTCTACTCGTCGGTCCTCGATGAGATCGGCTCCATCCACATCGCCGACCGCGAGAAGAAGGTCGTCGACGCCGGCTTCGGTAGATCATGGCAAAGCCTCGCTTCGTTCACGGCCTTCGGCCTGCTGACCGACGCCACCGAGCTGAACTACGCCTCGATGGTCAAGCGCGGCGCCACGAGCTGGTGGGACTATCGCGGCATGCAGGTCAATCACGACATGGAGTTGTGGAAGGTCGAGAAATCGCGAATGACGGCGATCCAGACGAAGTCGTCGAGCTTTCTCGACGCCTCGTGGAAGCTCGCCCGCAAGCGAAATCTGCCCGACCGATGGCTGCTGCGCGACGCCGAGCTCGAACGGCTGGAGACCGCCATGCAGGAGCCTGATCCCGAGGTCCGCCTGCGGCTGCTGGCTCGCATGGAGCCGTTCATGGAGTGCTACCCGCCCTACTGGTACTACCTGGGCCGCACGCAGCAGCGTCTTGGCAAGTTCATCGACGCCGAACGCACCTACGCCCGTCTCGCGGACGTGGGCGACGGATACTTCCGTCGCGACGAGATGCTGGCGGCCTCATCGGCGAACCTGGCGAGCATCCGAGATTTTCTGAAGATGGCCGGCGCGAAAGACGCCGCCGAGAAGGCGCTCAGCTACACGACCGATTCCTGGGAAGTGAATCTGACAGCGGCGATGGTGCTGATGCGGCACGGAAACATCACTCTCGCTGAAGACGCGGTCTTGCGCAACCTCGACGCGAACCTCGAAGCCGATCAAAGCAAAGTCGCCTTGCTCGCCGTCTACGCCCGACAGGGCGACCCCGTGAAAATTCTCGCCCGCCTCGACGACGCCGCGACGGTCGCACGCACTCCCGTTCCGGTGCTGCTCCGCTGCGCGGCGGCTCTCAAGGGACAAACGTTGCCCCGCCCCGCGGCGGACCGTCTACAATCGTCGCTGCACGGCTACTTCGGGCGTGACGACTTCGTGCTCGTCGCCGATCCGGCGTGGGAGTTCCGCAGCGCCCAATTCGCCGTCGATGAGACGACGTTCGCCCGGCCGACGCTGCACGCCACCGATCGCGCCGTCACGGTGCAGTTCCGTCGAGCCGCCAACGCGATCTCCCCGGGATCGCTCGGTGACGACGAGTTCGCGGTGCTGCTCAAGTACGCCGACGACTTCGAGGTGAAGCTGACGTTGCGCCGCGACGCCGCACCCGAGGTCACGCCGACGGCGACGATGTCGAGACTCGGTCACTTCCTGTCGTTCGCTTCGGATCGCGACCGCGAGCCTGCACCGGCTCGCGACGTTCTGCGAGTGACGTCCGTGGAGACGACGGGTGCGCTCATCGGATTCAATGGACCGGTGCGTGCGATCGCTTCGGCGACCGTTCCGCCCAAGGAGCACGAAGTCGCGACGACCAACCCATCTGCCGGACTCGCTGACGGATTTCAGACGACGCTTTCGGTCTCAGAGGTTTCGGCTCTTTCGATAGAGACGGCGGCGGGATCGCAGACGATCAAACTCGGTTCGCCGCAGCCGATCGCCGAAGTGTCGCCATAATCGATCGATGAGCTCAGCAACAAAGCTGTTCAACGAGTGCCCCCGACTCGTCTGGTCCTCCAATGAGCGATCACCGCAGCAGACGCGTGTCGGAGACGCCGCACACGCTGCGCTTGATCGGGTTCGCGAAGCCCGAGACGAAAATCGCCATGCCGATGAATGCGCCGATCATCAATCCGCCGGCGACGCAGATCAGGCGGGTCAGCCAGTTGTCGTTCGCCACCAGTGCGTAAGCCGCCCCGGCCACCGCGATCGCGGCGATCGCAATCAGTGCCACCATGAACGTCTTTGAGCAGAGAAATCGCTGAAGCGGCGTCGCGTGGATCGTATGCCGGGCGTAGTAGTCGCTGAGCGATTCGTCGGTGTCGGCCCAGGCATATTCGGCGATGGGAAACATGGCACCGCATGTCGAGCACATCGTCTGCTCCATGCTCGACATCGGATTCGACACGACCTCGAACGATTGCCCGCCGACGACGGTCTCTTGCTGACAACGCGAGTGTCGATAGGATCGCGATTCGGGGATCGCTGCTTCGGTCATCGAGGCATCCACAGGTTGAGATCGAACTGCCAAGTGCTCCGGCTCGGATCGCGGCAGCTATTGATCGGCGGCAGCGTCCTCTGCCGCCGGTGCCGCGTCGGGTTCATCGGCTTTGGGCAGGCCTTCTCCCGTGATCACCATGTAGCCGATCAGCGCGCCGGCGACCAGCAACATCACGACGTACATCCCGATCTCGAACCGCCGGTTCGATTCCGCGACGACGGTGGCCGGCACGAAGGTCGTCTGACACGAGGAGCAGGTCACGGGCTGCGTCGAAACCTCTTCCTCGACAGAAACCTCCTGCTTGCACTTCGGGCACTTCGCTTTCGCCACCGAACTCATCGTGACGGTCCTCGTGTTCGGGCCTGGCAGAGCCGTCGGTTATGTCAGATGAATGGTGAGAAATCAACATGCAATTCCATGCGCGACCTTTGCGACAGCGTTGGGTGCCGCTGGCGTGCCGCCAGTGCGTGGTCGCCAGGAGAGTGACGGCACAAGCCTCGTACCCGGTGGCTCGGCGGCATCGATTCAGAGAAGAACTGATTCGTTGACTGATCGCAGCGATCTTGGTCGAAGCTCATGCGGGGACGCAAGGACGCTTGCACTGGCGGCACGCCAGTGGCACCCGGCGGAGCCTGAGGGCGAATGCCCGTTGGCCCCGAAAGGTGGACCTTGATCCTGAATCAAACACGATTCGGCGCCTCCACGGCGGGGCCACGCCCTTCGGGACCAAAGATAAAGCCGTGGCTCCACCACCCGGAAAGGATTTGAAGCTGTCTTTACGAAGCAAGCCGGGCGCCGCCCGGCTTGCTCTGCTTTGACGTGAATGCGTTTTGTTCACGCAGCAGCGGCGTCGGCGTGCTTCCGTCGCTTCCACTGGCGTCGAGCGAACAAACAACCCACACCGCCCAGCATCAAGAGGGCGCTCGCAGGTTCGGGAACCGCCGACGGAACAGCCGGAGACGCGCCCGCGTCGAGCGACGCGGCGGTGTGCCCGATGACGATGCTGCCATTGAGGCCCGTGCCCACGTCGGGAACGGTGACATTGCTGAAGCCGACCTGGATCGCGTTCGTGGTCAGGCTAAGCGAGCTGACAGCGTCGCCGTTCAAGGTTTGAGCGTTCAGCAGGATCGAGACGCCGCCCAGAATACCGCTGACGTCGATACCCGTGTTCGGAGCGACTTCCCCGTTGATCGTGGCGACGGTGATTCCCAGAACCTTGATCACGAGGTTCTCAACGACCAGCGAACCGTTCGCGACGAGTGCCCCGAAATCGCCGGAGACGGTGGACATCGTTTGAATCGTCGTGGCCGTGATGGTCACGGCTCCCGAAAGCAGCGGAGTAACCACCGCACCGAGATTGAGTCCGTTGATCGTGTTGACGGCATTCGCCATCCGCGCACCGAGACCACCGTCAACGTTCGAAGAGGCGGACGAGTTGATGACCCCGGTTTTCACGTCGAGTACCGAAGCCGTGTCGAGCAACAACGGCCCCGACAAAAACGACCCCAACTGGACATCAAGCGACAGCAACGAGTTCGTGTTCATGTAAGGCGGGGGCGCGGTCCCCGCAGCGGGGGCCACTGGTGCCAAATTCGCGGCGACGTTCGCTGTGCCAATAACAAGGGGGACGTTGAGATTGAGGTCAGCCGAAAGGCCGTATGCCTCACTCTCGCCCGTGATGACGGCACCTTGCGCGGGCAGGGCAAGTCCAATGGCAGCGGCGAGCGTCAACAAATACTTTTTTTGCAATCGCATCTTCGTTCTCTCCGAAAGGTGTGGTTGAGATCACGAGGTCACGAGGTCTCATGGTCTCTTCGTCCACGGGCGTTCGCTAGAGGTCCACGGGCGTTCGCTAGAGGTGCTTTCCCTAGGCCACCCAGTCCACCCAGGATGATCACGCCGAACGGGAGCAACAGACAGATCACGCCCACGATGCCGCCACGAGGCCACCGCATCTTTCCTGAATCACCACATGCCCGGATTCAAACTCTCGCTGCCGACGAGACTGCCTGACAGCATTATCACCAACACCAAAAGCCCTGGGCTTCGCGAAATGCGGGTCTGGGAGTTTTTCGTTGACCTGACACATCGTTTCGATCGTGGGCCAACAAAAGAGCACAACGCCAAGGCCACGGGAAGCGGCAAGGTGACTTGCACTGGCGGCACGCCAGTGGCACCCGGCGCACGAAAATGCCCCGCCGGATTCCCGACGGGGCATGAGATCTGGAATCATTCAAGCATTGGTCAAACACCGACTGCGAGCGTCTTGCGCCGCTTTCGGAACGAAGCATAGAACATGCCAAGTCCGCCAACGCCCAAGAGAGCAAGGGAGGCGGGCTCGGGGACCGCACTCGTTTCACATTCCGGTGCGGAGATGAGGTTGCTGTCCAGCGTTACGGCGCCATTCCGGGCCAAGGCTCTGCCGTCCAAAATGGTGGCGCCGGTGTTCAGCGTAATGCTGGTCAGCGCAAGTATGTTTCCTTGAAACGCCGTAGTCGTACCAAGTGTCGCCGAACTGCCCACCTGAAAAAACACATTGCAAGCGTCGCCCCCGTTGATAAAGTTGACGGATGAACCACTGGCGGTGGTCAGCGTACTTCCGATTTGAAAGAAGAATTCGGCGTCTGGATTTCCTTGGAAGTCGAGCGTGAGTGCTCCGGTGAGCTGCGCCGACGATGAGAAGAAAAAAACACCGGCAGTGAGCACAAGCCCGCCGAGATCCTGGCCAGTCAGATCGCTGGTGAATGCCAAAGCGGCAACGGCATCAAATGCGATTGCGAGGTCCATCTGAGCCTGCGCGGCAACTGCATCGGCCGCGTGAATCGTTCCGTTGACGATCCCCGGCGGAAAGCCCGTGATCGCGGAGCCGGGGCTGACGCCCAAGTCGCCCGTAATGACAGTCGGTCCCGTATTCGTGACCGTCGATCCGCCGAGCACAGCGAAGTTTTCAGCCGTTCCCAACAGAGGGCCAGCCGTCACGTTCGATGGCAAAACACAGAGCAATGCGATCAATAGCGGCGTCGAGCAAATGTACCTCATGCCTACTCCAAACTTTCTAGAAGTGAAGGGATGGCTGAGCAAGGAGTTGCGCACCGAGCGTGTTTTCGAAAAACGCAGGAAACCCTGCGAATCAAACCGGTCAAAACCATTCTGAGCGATCGAACATAAGTGTTCTGAAACTGCCTCTATCTAGTAGATCACATGATCTATTTGGTCCATGAGTGTACGATAGAGGTATTTTCCCTAGACATCCCAAAGTCCCTAACGTGTTGGAGGCATGGAGCGAATCCGGACTGTTCCGCGAGGCGTGGACGCGCTGCTGGGAATGCTCGACGAGCTGCGGGGCATCGATTGGGAAGAGGTGATCGCCGACGGCACGTTTGCCCCGGCAAAAAAGGGGGCCTCGGTCGGCAACACCAAGAAGGGCAAGGGCACCAAGCTGATGGTTATGGTCGAGAGCCGCCGGGGTACGCCCCTGTCGCTCGACATCGCCAGTGCGAATCAGGCCGAAGTGAAGCTGATCGAGCCGCTGCTCGAACGACGTGTGTTGGCACGGACGCCGGGTGCCACTGGCGTGCCGCCAGTGCGAACGGCCGGTCACATCGTCCAAACTTGAGTGACGGACCAGTCTCCACGGCGTTGAGCCGGTCGAGTCGATCGTGGTCCAAGGCCACGGGAAGCGGCAAGGTGACTTGCACTGGCGGCACGCCAGTGGCACCCGGCGACGACTCCGACGCCGCTTGGCACACGCGGATGAGCAACTCGGTGCCGGGTGAAGACGCCGGCCTCGTGCAACCGGACCAGCTTCGCCGGATCGACCATCCGTTTGCCGCCGCCGCCTAACGACACAGCTCACCTGCCGGCGGGGCTGAGGTGGCTACACGTCACGAAAAGCCTACATGCCCCGCCGGTCAGGTGCAGCGCCTGGTTCGGCGAGGTCCGGCACCGCAGCAGCCGGCTCGATCTCGATGTACTGCCTACCCTCGTCGAAGGACATCCAGCGGGTGACGTTCTCGGCCGGGGAGGATCAGGGCGAAGTCCCACTCGGCCTGCGCGGGGCCGTTGCAGATCCAGCAGCGGCTCGTGATCCGGGGCGAGGGGCCGTCGAGGACGTAGTCCCTCGGGGCGAAGCCGTCGCACCAGAAGTACTGGTAGCGGCGCTCCGGCAGGCCGGCGAACTCGCGGCACAGGCGGAACTCCAGGCTCCCCCAGAAGTACGCCTCGTCCATCCGTGCGCCCTCCGCCGCCGAACGACAGCCGTCACCGGGCGGCGGACGAAGAATAACCATTTCCGAAAACCTAGCCACCGCCGCTCCGTGTGCACGGCATTGTTATCCGCGATCTTGATCTGTGGGATGTCGTTGAACGGGGACTGGCGGTTCAGGCAGTAACGTGAGTAGCTCGGCAGCGAGGGCAGCAACGTCAGCGTTAGGTGATGAAGATAGCTGACGAAGGTCAGTCGAGAATTCCGCGCGGACCCATTCTTGAGCGGCGGCATCGTTTGCAACCAAAGTGGAAAGGTCACGAATGATTTGGCTTTGCGTCCGAGTATCACCATTAGTTAGGCCTTCGTGGTACGACTGGACAACAGCGGTACCAAATGCGTTGGCCAGTCCGTCGCTGTCAATCACGATACGGTTTGGAAGGTCAAGAGCCCAAGCAACAACCTTGATTGCGCTCCATCCAGCAATTGAGCAGCAAATCACGCCCAGCACAATCGCGGCGATGAGCAGTCGCTTTGTTCGAGTTGTCATTCCAACGCCTTTGAGCAAGGATGAATTTCAGTCGGATAACAGGTATTCGACCGCCGAAGTGCGGTAGAACTTTACCGCAGTTTCGCGGCCGAGTACGGGATCGTCAATGTTGATGCGTCACGCTGGCGAACGAGTTGCAGCGATGCGGCGGATTGGATGTCGTGCACACCGCATCAAAGCCCATGCGAGACCGCAACTCACCCTACGAAAGAAGCCGAGGGAGCGGTGTCCCTCGGCTTCACACACTCTCAGATTGTCATCGCGAGCATCACCCCGCCATGCGGCGAGCTTCATACGCGTTGAGCTTGTTGTAGAGCGTCTTGAGAGCGATGCCGAGTTCTTTGGCGGTCTTGGGTTTGTCGCCGTCGTTCTTGTCGAGGGTTTGCATGATGACTTCCATCTCGAGCTGACGGAGCGTCTTCATGCCGGCCGCCGACGACATGCCTTGCGACATCGCCGTGTGCGAGATGAAGCCGCCTGCGGCGCGCAGGATGCCGGCCGGCAGGTCTTCGGCATGGATCTGCGCTCCGTCCGAAAGAATGACGGCATGCTCTAATGCGTTCGCGAGTTCTCGGACGTTGCCGGTCCACTCGTGATTCATGAGGATCTCGACGACCTCTGGAGACAGAATGTCGGGCGAGACCGAAGGACGCTTGAAGTGCCGCGCGATCAAAAAGAGCGCGAGCTGCGGGATGTCTTCCTTGCGCTCTCGTAGCGGCGGCAGATGAATCTCGAACGTGTTCACGCGGAAGATCAGATCTTCGCGGAACGTGCCTTCCGCGGCCATCGTTTGCAAGTCGCGGTTCGTGGCGCACACGATGCGCACATCCACCGTGAACGCCTCGTTCTCGCCGACGCGGCGGATCTCGCCCGATTCGAGAAATCGCAGCAGCTTGACCTGCATGCTCTTGTCGAGCTCGCCAAGCTCGTCGAGGAACAGCGTTCCGCCGTTGGCGACTTCAAAGAGACCTTTGCGAGGCTGATCGGCACCCGTGAACGCGCCTTTACGGTGGCCGAAAAACTCGCTTTCGACGAGGTTCTCGGGCAAGGCGCCGCAGTTGACGGCGACGAACGGTGCGTCGGCGCGGTTTGACGACTCGTGGACGCGGCGGGCGACCATCTCCTTGCCGGTGCCCGTCTCGCCCTGAATCAGCACCGCCGAATCCGTGGGTGCGATCTTGTCGATCAGCTTCTTGACGCGGCTCATCGACGGCGAGTCGCCGATCAGATCGCTGCGACCCTCGACGGCGTGCAGCCGCGTTTCGAGCGCGATGGCCTTGTTCTGCAAGGCGAGCTTATCGCCGATGCGCTGCAGAACGTTCGAAACTTCGAACAACTTCGACGGTTTCGGCAGAAAGTCGTAGGCTCCCTTGCGAATCGCCTGAATCGCATCGTCCATGTTTCCATGGCCGGTGCTGATCACGTATTCGGTTTCGGGAGCGACCTTCTTCAGGTGATCGACGACCCCCCAGCCATCGATGCCGGGCATCCGCAGGTCGATGATGGCCGCGTCGAACGACTGCTTGTCGAGCGCGGCGATCGCCTTCTCGCCGTCGGCGCAGATCGTGACGTGGTGCCCCATGCGCGGCAGCTCGATCGACATGATCTCGCGGATGGCGGGCTCGTCGTCGACGAACAGCAGCTTCAGCTTATGAGCGGATTTCTCGGGCACTGGTTGATCGCCTCGATGCGTCCCTGCGCACGAACGGAGCCGGCGGTTCGCCGTCGCCGCGGTGCGAAAGTCGTCCATGACCTAAGAGAGATGAGACGAGCTAAATACCAGAACCCACCGGGACCGCCAATCCGATTTTTGCAATTTTTTCACTCGCGGGGGATTGTCAGAAAACAGAGCCGCGACCGTCAGGAAG
>JACCRE010000352.1 GCA_013813775.1 Planctomycetaceae bacterium | reverse complement strand
TAGCAGCCTGTTGAAGTAATCGACGGCACCGGCCGACGAACCAGCCAAATGTCGAGAAATGCAGGGAATTCGGCTCATGACTCAGACGCGTCGCGAGGCATTTTGAATACTTCAACGGGCTGCTAGGTCCGTCATCGACAACGGCCACTGCATCCATATCAGCTCGTGGTAGCTCGGACCAAGGCCTCGTCGGCTGGAGGATGGTAAATGTCCGACCTAAGGCAGATTGCCACGAGTTTGTGGCCACTCTGGGTTCTCTTAGTGGCGCTAGAGGGTTCCTTGGCGGCCGGCGTACGAGAGGAGATTTGGCAGGTTCTCGCCCAGCGTCAAGAAGCGGCACACACGGCATCGGTAGCTTGGCAAAAGGAGTCTCTGGTCGCAGGTTCAACCCAGCCGCCGGATGAGCACGGCAATCGGCAGGAGGATCTGGCGCTACCAAGGCATCCGTGTACTCTGATTGTTTCGGGAAATCAGGCCCGCTTTGAAACGCAGATCGCGTCGTTTGCAAACAAACACCGCGGCGTACTGATCCCTCACATTGACGCTTTTGATGGGACGAATAAGCAGACGTTTTCCGATGGTACGAGCGGGCCTTGGGGAGTAATTCAGGAGTCCGACTCATTCGAGGAATGGCGGAACGTTAATCTGTATGGGCTAACGCTGAATCTACGGCCGTTGCGGCCAGAGGCTTTTGGCACGATCCCGAGCGACTGGAATGTTGAGGACCGACCGGCGGTTGTCGACGGACGAGCCTGTGTTGTGCTAACGCGCCCTGTCGAGAAGGCGATCTACCACGCTTATTTTGATCGAAATGCTGGCGATCTGTTGATGCGATACGAGAAGACATTCGTCGGACGCGTCGCGTCACGCACCGACATGCGGTACGATTCGATGATGGAGCCGCCTTGGCTTCCAGTCTCGTGGGTAACGACGTTTGGCAGCGATAGATCAGTGAACGAAGTCGAACAGGTTTCGCTTGGCATCGAAGTTCCGGATGCAACGTTCAAGATTGAATACCCTGCTGGCACGCGAATCTCCGTTCTCGGCTCTCCTCGCGACGCCGCCAAGCGAGGAGGAGTCGTTTCGGAAAAGATGTTCATCGTCGGTGAGAAGGGTTCGCTCGTTCCCCGCCGAAAGGTGATTGCGGAGGAAACGAAGAACCCGGAATGGGCGCTTTGGCCATGGACGCTCGCAGGGATCGGCGTCGTGGTATTAGCTGCTGCACTGCTCCTGCGGCGAAGGAGATCGGAGGCCGAATGAGGCGTTGGCCGTTTCTGAAGCGTCGGCCTGATGGCCGCAGGACAACGGAGGGCGGGTCGGACGATTCGCGTTATCCGAGGCGGTGCGATCTAGTCTCAGTGCTGCTGACTGTGGCTCATATTTCGCTGGCGGTCCCCCTTCAACTCATCTACGGTCCGACGCCTGATGAGGCTGGTCATCTCGCCGCTGGAATCGCAGTCGTTTCGATGGGTCGGTTCGATCTTTATGCAGTCAACCCACCGCTTGTGAAGATGGCTGCGGGGGCGAGCGCGGTTGTGGGGGGATCGCGCACGGACTGGACGGACTGGGCCCGCCACTCCGCCGAGCAACGGCCGGAATGGTCGATCGGTTCGGAACTCTTCCTCGCCAACCACAGCGGCGATCCACTCGTCCTCGCCCGCCTCGCCATCCTGCCCCTCGTCCTCGTCGGCGGCATCGCCTGTTATCTCTGGGGCCGCGACCTCGCCGGGTCGGGGGCGGGGCTGGTCGCGCAGACGCTCTACACCTTCTGCCCGAACATGCTGGGCAACGGGGCGCTGATCACGCCCGACGCGGCGGCGGCTTCGCTGGGAGTCGTCGCCGGCTATGCCTTCTGGCGGTGGCTGGAGCGGCCGAGCCTTGCGCGCGGCGTGACGGCGGGAATCGCGCTGGGCCTCGTCCTGCTGACGAAGTTCACCTGGCTGATCCTCGTGCCGCTCTGGCCGGCCCTATGGATCGTGCGGCGATGGTTGCGGCCGTGCGATGAAGTCCGACCCTCGCTCAAATCCGAGGCCGGCCAGCTTTCGCTTGCGCTCGGCATCGCGCTGCTCGTGATTCATGCCGGTTACGGCTTCGACCGGCCGCTATGGAAGCTCGGCGAGCCGACCTTCGTAAGCGTCGCCCTCTCCGGCGTTGACTCGCCCGCCGACGGAGGTGAAGGAGGCAATCGCTTTCGCGGCACATGGCTGGGCGAGCTTCCCGTGCCTCTTCCTCAGATGCTGGTGCGCGGCGTGGACCTGCAAAAGCTCGACTTCGACGAAGGCCGCTGGAGTTACATGGCCGGCGAGTGGCGGTTCGGCGGCTGGCACGAGTTCTATCTGTACGCGGCGCTCGTCAAGTTGCCGCTGGGCACGCTGGCGCTGATCGTGCTGGCACTGTTCGCGCCGCCGACGCAAGCGAAGAGGGGCGTCCACCCTGACCCCTCACCCCCGGCCCCTCTCCCGAGGGAGAGGGGAGTTGGCGGATTTCTTGCAAGTGCGCGACACGTATGGCGCGAGCTGATCGATTCGAGGGCTGTGCGGTGTGTCGCGGTCGTCGCACCGGGGCTGGCGGTGTTCGCGCTCGTGAGCAGCGAAACGGGCTTTACCCTGTTTTTCCGTTATGCTCTTCCCGCTTTGCCGTTCGCGTTCGTCTGGGCGGGACGGTCCGCCGCGGTCGCCTCGAACCTGCCGGGGAAGTTGCTAGTGGGCGGCTGTCTCGCGGCGACGATCGCGAGCAGCCTGTGGGTCTGGCCGCACAGCCTGTCGTACTTCAACGAGGCGGCGGGCGGGCCGTCGAACGGCTGGAAGCATCTGCTCGACGCCAACATCGACTGGGGACAGGATCTGCCCGCGCTCGCGGCATGGCAGCAGGAGCATCCCGAGGCGACTCCCTTGTATCTCGCGACCTACGACCAGCTCATACCGGAGATACGTGGCCTGAAGTACGAGCCAGTCCCGTCCTGGCCGAAGCCGGGCTGGTACGCGGTGGGCCAGACGGAGCTGCACAAGCCCGAGAGCCGGGTCAAGTGGCTCCGCGACCGAGAACTCGTCGATCGCATCGCCTATTCGATCCTGATCTTCCATGTGCCGCCGGAGCCGTCTACGCTGGAGCCGGAGGATTCGCCGTGATCCAGAATCGCACCCGCACCGGCTTCACGCTCATCGAACTGCTCGTCGTGATCGGCGTGATCGCGATCTTGCTGTCGCTGCTGTTGCCCGCCGTGCAATCGGCTCGCGAGGCGGCGCGACGAACGCAGTGCCGCAACAACCTCAAGCAACTCGCGCTGGCGGTTCACAATCACGAGTCGACGTACGGCCGACTTCCCTCGAACGGGTGGGGATACAGGTGGGTCGGCGAGCCGGATCGCGGCACCGGCAGGGATCAGCCCGGCGGCTGGGCCTATAACCTGCTGGCGTTCCTCGAACAGACTCCGCTGCGCGAGAAGGGCCGCGGCGAAGCGGATCTCGTCCGACGCGAGAGTCTCGGCGACATGACGGCGACTCCGCTGAATCTGTTCCATTGTCCGAGCCGGCCCGGCTTCACCGTCGGCCCTCAGGGCTTCATGAGCGTGCCCTTCAACGCCGCCTTCCGACCCGATGTCGCCAGAACCGACTACGCCTGCTGCGAAGGAGACTTCGTGACCGACACGCTGGAAGGCCCGGCCACTCTCGCTGAAGCCGCAACTTATCCGCTGTGGCGCGACACGAGCCAAGCGACGGGCGTCTGCTTCCAGCGCAGCGAAGTGCGGTTCGCGCAGATCACCGACGGCACGAGCAATACGTATCTCATCGGCGAGAAGTACGTGACGCGAGGCGGCTACGACACCGCCGACGATTACGGTCACGATCAAAGCCTCTACAGCGGCGTCGATTGGGACATCAATCGCTGGACGCTCGACCCACCGCTGCCGGATTCGGATTATTCCGACCCGCGAACGTTCGGCAGCGCACATGCAGGCGGCTGCCAGATGGCCCTATGCGACGGCAGCGTGCGAAACGTGAGCTACACGATCGATGTCGAAACGCATCGCCGGCTGGGCAACCGCCGCGATGGTTTACCGGTCGAGTTGCCGTAGCGTCCTCCGCTGCGACTCACAATAAGAGTGGCGGTGCATGCGCGATGCGCCCCGCCTTCAACGTGATGTCTTCTGGCCACACGGCGCCTTCGCTGATCCAGTGACGCAACGCGCCGATTTCGGCCGGCGTGAGGGGATCGCCGTCTTTGGGCATGGCGGCGCGGCCGTTCGCCGGTGTGACGAGGTCGAGTAGATAGCTCGCCGCCGGTGAACCGGGTTCGATCACCCGGCCGTTTTCACCGCCCGCAAACACGGCTGACGCAGTCGCCAGCGATAGACCGCCTTTGCGGACCGCTTCGTTGTGGCAGCCGAGGCAACGGCGCTCCAAAACCGGCGCGACATACGTCGCAAACTCGCCAGACTTGGCGAAGCTCGCAGCCGTTGCGACGCAAAGGAATGCGGCAATCGGCAACGCACGGCAATGCGGAAATGTGCTGCGGGGATTCCGCTCTAAAGTCACAGAATCGACCATCGCGTTCAAAAAGATATGGGCAGACTCATTCAAGTTACCGCGATTTGCGACCGGTAGACAGTACGCCTTACGCGGCGGCTGATGACTTCTCGCATCGTCACCGGCACCGGGTCATCCGGCCACATGGTGGCAACCATTGGACGGCTCAGGGCGATCTCCCGAGCATGGCCAGGCCTCCTGCTATGGCACGCTTAAAGCATGTATGGCACGTCAGCGCAGGAGGCGGGCCGCTGCGCGGACAGTGCTTCGCCCCTTGGAACAGATATCCGGCAGATACGGCCATGAAGGCGGCATTTCGCGGATTTTTCTCGTGCCGCTCGGGCGGCGTAACGCGCTTCCAACCCGGTCGCTTCGCGACCATCGCCACGATCATCACGATTATTGCGTTGACGTTGCAGGTCGGAACGACGTTCGCTTCTGAGGTCAAATCGCCTGATCGGCCTGTGCAGTTCAACCGTGATATCCGCCCGATTTTGGCGGAAACGTGCTGCCAGTGTCACGGCCCCGACTCGGCAAACCGCCAGGCTGAACTCCGGCTCGACAGCCGCGAGGACGTGCTGAGAGAGCGAGACGGATACTCGATCGTCGTCCCCGGCAAGCCGGAAGAGAGCGAACTCTATCTGCGCATCACCGCCGCCGACGACTCGATGCAGATGCCGCCGGCCGATCATCCCCGGCAGCTCAAACCGAACGAAATCGCGCTGCTGAAGCGCTGGATCGAGCAAGGGGCGGAGTACGAGAAGCACTGGTCGTTCCTGACGCCCGCGTGTCCGACGTTGCCGGAGGTCCAACACTCCACGTGGCCGCGGAATCCGATCGATCATTTCGTGCTCGATCATCTGGAACGTCAGAAGCTCTCGCCATCACCGCCGGCCGATCGCGCGACGTTGCTGCGACGGGTGACGCTCGATCTCACTGGCCTGCCGCCGACGCCGGAGGAGATCGAAGCCTTTCTCGCCGATCATGCGCCCGACGCTTATGAGAAAGTCGTCGACCGCTTGCTGGCCTCGCCGCGCTACGGCGAGCGAATGGCCAGCATCTGGATGGATGGGGCCCGCTACGCCGACTCGGGCGGTTATCAGGGCGACATCCCGCGCACCATGTGGCCGTGGCGCGACTGGGTCGTGCGGGCGTACAACAGCAATATGCCGTTCGATCAGTTCACGATCGAGCAACTCGCCGGCGACCTGCTGCCGAACCCGACCGCCGATCAGCTGATCGCGACGGGCTTCAATCGCAATCACCGCGTCAACGACGAGGACGGGATCATCCTCGAGGAGTTCCGCACCGAGTATGTGGCCGATCGCGTCGATACCACGGCCTCGGTCTGGCTCGGTCTGACGGTCGGCTGCGCTCGCTGTCACGATCACAAGTTCGATCCGATCACGCAGAAGGATTACTACTCGTTCTTCGCGTACTTCAACAGCGTCGCCGAAGCCGGCCGCGGTCACGGCAACTCGCAGCCGCTCTACTTCTTCGATCCGTCGATCCGTCCCGAGATCGAAGCGATCGACAAACGACTGCTCGAACTCAAAGACCCGGCACAAGGCGAGTACAACGAAGTCACTGAGTTCAAAGAAAAACGCAGCACGATCCTCGCATCGTCGCTCACGACGATGATCATGCAGGATCTGCCGAAGCCGCGGGAAACGCACATCCTGATCCGCGGACAATACAGCGAACCTGGCGACGTGGCGACGCCCGCAACTCCGTCTGCGCTGCCGGAAGCCTCTGGAGAAACGCCGCCGAACCGGCTCGGTCTCGCCCGTTGGATCATCGATCCTCAGAACCCGCTGACCGCTCGCGTCGCAGTGAATCGTTACTGGCAGATGTACTTCGGCACGGGACTCGTCGCGACTCCGGAGGACTTCGGCACTCGCGGCGAGGCGCCGTCGCATCCCGAACTGCTGGACTGGCTTGCGGTCGAGTTCCCGCGATCGGGCTGGGACGTGAAGGCGATGCAACGGCTGATCGTCACCAGCGCGACCTACCGACAATCCTCGACGACGGACAAACCCAGTTACGAGCGCGATCCTGCGAACCGTCTGCTCGCTCGCGGCGCTCGGTTCCGGCTGCCCGCCGAGATGGTTCGCGACCAGGCGCTGGCGGCCGCGGGCCTGCTTTGCGAGGAGGTCGCCGGGCCTCCTGTGAAGCCGTATCAGCCTACGGGACTTTGGGCGGAGCTTGTGAGCTTCGCACCGGAATATGAGCGGAGCGTGAACGGCGATCTCTATCGCCGCAGCCTTTACACCTACATGCGTCGCACCGTTCCGCCGCCCGCGATGACGGCATTTGATCTGCCGAGCCGCGAAATCTGTGCGGTTCGTCGGGGCCGCACGAACACGCCGCTCCAAGCGCTCGTCGTGATGAACGATCCCACCTTTGTCGAAGCCGCTCGTGTGCTCGCCGATCGTTCGATCCGCGAAAGCGGCGGCGATCCCGGTTCGGCGATCGACGTGGCGTTTCGCCGAGTGCTCGCGCGCTTTCCGACGCCAGAAGAGCGGGCGTTGTTGCTCGAAGAGTTCCAACGGCGTGCCGACAGTTTCAGCAGTGATCCGGAACTTGCGAAGCAGTTCCTGAACATCGGTGAAACACTCGCGGCCGAGGATCTGGAGCCGACGGCGCTCGCCGCCTTCACGGCCGTCACGAGTCTCATTCTGAACCTCGACGAAGCGATCACCAAAGAATAAAGGAATTCGGCGTGGACCCGATTTCGGAATACGGATCGCAACTCACACGACGGCACTTCTTCGGTCGCGGCGCGACCGGGCTCGGCGTCGCCGCGCTGGCGTCTCTGCTGGGCACCGACAAGCTTTTTGGAGCCGGCACGGAGGCGAAATCGGCTCCGTCCGTCGCCAAGGCCAAGCGCGTCATCTACCTGTTCCAATCAGGCGGTCCGTCGCAGATGGATCTCTTCGATCCTAAGCCGGACTTGACGAAGTCGTTCGGCAAAGAGCTGCCGCAGTCGGTGCGCATGGGGCAGCGACTCACCGGCATGACGGCGAACCAGGGCGTATTGCCGATCGCGCCCAGCAAGTTCAAGTTCGCCCGACACGGCGAGAGCGGCGCTGAGATCAGCGAACTCATGCCGCACACGGCGAGGGTCGCCGACGATCTCACGTTCATCCGCTCGATGCAGACCGAGGCGATCAACCACGACCCCGCGATCACCTTCTGCCTCACCGGAAGCCAGCAGGCGGGCCGCCCGAGCATGGGATCGTGGCTGTCGTACGGCCTCGGCAGTGAAAATAAAGATCTGCCCTCGTTCGTCGTGATGGTTTCGCTGGGCACGGGCCGCCCGAACGACCAGCCGTTGTACGACCGTTTGTGGAGCAGCGGATTCATTCCGAGCCGCCATCAGGGCGTGCGATTGCTGGGCACCGGCGAACGCGTGCCGTACCTCGCCGACCCGCCGGGACTGCGGTCGACCGATCGCAAGGAGTGGCTGCAAACGCTCGGCAAGATGAATCGCCTGAAGCAGGACCAGACGTTCGACCCCGAGATCGAAACCCGCATCTCGCAATATGAGATGGCGTTTCGCATGCAGTCGTCGGTGCCGCAACTCACCGACCTCAGCGACGAGCCGGAATCGACGTTCGATCTGTACGGGTCCGACTCGAAGAAGCCCGGCACGTTCGCAGCGAACTGCCTGCTGGCACGCCGCATGGCCGAACGCGGCGTGCGATTCATTCAGCTCTTCCACCGCGGCTGGGATCAACACACGAACCTGCCGAAGCAGATCGCCGGTCAATCTCAAGACACCGATCAGCCCTCGGCGGCGCTCGTCGCCGACCTCAAGCAGCGTGGACTGCTCGACGACACGCTCGTGATTTGGGGCGGCGAGTTCGGGCGGACGGTCTTCTGTCAGGAAGAGTTGACCGCCGAGAACTACGGCCGCGACCATCACCCGCGCTGTTTCAGCGTGTGGCTCGCCGGCGGCGGCTTCAAGCCGGGCCTGACCTACGGCCAAACGTGCGACTTCTCGTACAACGTCGTGCAGAACCCCGTGAACGTGCACGACCTGCACGCCACCGTCCTGCATCAACTCGGCATCGATCACACACGGCTGACGTATCGCCACCAAGGCCGTGACTTCCGCCTGACGGATGTCGCCGGCAACATCGTAACCGACCTGCTCGCGTGACTCTTCTTCGGACGCTGGGTAATAGACAGAAGAATGCCGAAGCCGTCTGCGGCTTCCTGTTTTTCTCCCGTTCTCAATTCTTCCGTTCTTTGGGAATCCCCGGCGAGGATTCGAACCTCGACGAACAGGATCAAAACCTGTTGTGCTACCATTACACTACCGGGGAACAATGTCTCTCCGCTGGGGGGTGATCAGAGCCGCGTTCCGCAAAGCGGACGCCCAGTATCCCGACGATGCGGGCGCACTGCAAGCCGACGGCGAGCGTTCGGACACGGCTGTGCCGCGCCCCGTTCGCGCCTGCGTCGATGGTGTTTGGCAGTGCGAAATATGCATTCCCGTCGCGAGAGGTGGAACATCCGTCGCCGGGGAGGATGCCGCTCTAGCCCGTACAGACCCAGGATTTGATCATCCGCTCTCTCGCCATGGACCGACAAAGTCAAAATACGGGCCGTTACATCGAAAAGACTCATCCGCCGGCTGAAGCGAAGCGGGCCTACGGAACGCCCGTGGCGGTAGAGTCGCGATTCTTCCGGTGGCGCCCAGAGCAAGGATCAGTGGGCCGAACCGGAACTTCCTCGCGACGACAGAAATCCATCCGACGTCGGGTCGGACGGTTGAGGCATCGGGAAGTACGGCGGCGGAAGCCTATTGGAGGAGGTCGACCTCGATTCATAGCCCAAGCTTTGAATCGAGCCGTCCAAATGCTTGGAGATCGCGGGGCGTTGTTCCTGCACGTCGATTTTCATTGTGTCATTCGTCGCTCGACGGCCAGCCTCGTTATAGCCGGAAGAACCCGTCCAGAGCGGCAGACTTTGCGGCTCTATAGACGGCATCGAGTCTGTCACAGCGGCCGACGCAGTGTCCTCGTTGCGGCTCTGCGATGGCATTGCTCCGAATGCTGAAGTGTCGTCCCGCGATCGACGCACATACGGCTCGCGCAAGGCAACCTTCGAAGCGGCACGTCGTGAGTGAATGTCTGGAAGCGGTTCGATCAGCCCCGGCCGAGGCGTTTCACGGCGCGCGATCTCTGCGTGAGCCAATTCATAGACGGCATATCCTTCGATCTCGGCAGCGTTGTGCGGGCGCGTCACCGGCGGCTGTCCGGCTGAGGGCCCGCGTTCGCCGTCGGCGACTCCGGCGAACGGCTTCAGTTGGACAAGTCTCGCATGTGCGGCGTCGTTGGAAGCCGTAAGCCTCAGAACGTCGAGCGCCTGATCGGGAGCGCCGACGGTCGTATACAGCAATGCGAGATTCGCGATCGCGGATTCATGCCGGTCGGTGATGCTTAGCACCTGCCGAAAGGCTTGTTCCGCTTCACCGTAGCGCCGTTGAAGGAGATAAGAGTAGCCGAGATGGTTGATGAGATCGGGATTTTCGCGATCACTTTGCAGCGCCGCGAGGTAATGTCGCTCCGCGACGGCATAGTCTTCGGCGTCGTCGGCCAGGACCGCCAAACGGTGATGCGCTTCGGCGTGACCGGGGTCATCGCGCAGCACTCGCTCATAGAAGCGAGCGGCTTGGTCGGGTCGGCCGCTCTCGGCCTCTTGCCGGCCGCGCCGAAGATTCTCAGCGACTTCGGCGGAACGGTTTAGATTGAAATCGATCGCGGATGCGCGCCGCCTCTCGGTTCCAATCTGCGGAAGCGATCTCGAATCATCCGCCTGTTCCGCGACAGCCGGGAACTTCTGCGCGAACGGTGGTTGAACGTACTGCCGACTGCAACCGCAGAGCAATGCAATCGAAGCCAGGCGAAGTAACGACGGCACGGCGAAAGAACGTCGGCGCGTCGCTGTCATCGCGGGGCACGACATGGCAAGGCACCGTCGCGATGAACTCAAGGGTCACTCGACGGTGAAGAAAAGGAGAGCGAAAGGGCTTCGGGAGAGGAATCCTTTTTTAGAAGAAGAGCGATTTCGTGTCGAGATGAGGCAGCCAAGCGCGCGAAGGATCGGCAACGGAGTCTTTTCAGCCATACTCTGGCGAATCGTCGCGCGGCTATGCCTCGTGTATAGCTTGGGCTACCGGCTACGAATCCGTCTTGGCAGAAGCGGGCCGTAAGTGCTAGAGTCTCGGCCTCTCCAAGCTCACCGATCGCATCTTTCTCTCCCGCGTCGATCACCACGGAGGTCCGGGGATGAACGCCGCCCGGCGCACGCTGCTCGTCTTTGCGTTGATTACGTTGGCATCCGTCGCCAGCGGCTGTTCCAGCATGTGGCACGAGCTTCAGCCGCACCGACTTCAGCAACTCAATCGCGGCCCCGGGATGCCGACAGGCCCGGAAGCCTATTCGTAGCCGCTGCGGTCGGCGGAACGACCGAGCGGTCTCAAGCGAGCAGGCGTGCGGCACCGGTGTCGAGCAAGGTCATCGCGGCTGCACGCCCGATTTCGGCTGCCGTCGCGATCGGTCCGTCGGCGGTCGCTTGAAAGCGTTCCCGGCCATCGGCGCTGAGAACAATCACCCGGATCGAAAGGCGATCTCCCGCGATCGTCGCCAGCGCTCCAACCGGGGCGTGACAGCCGGCCCGCAGCGCCGCTAACGCGGCGCGTTCTGCCGTCACTTCGGCGCGCGTCGTCGCGTGATCGAGCGCCGCAAGGCTCTCAGACGTTGTAACATCGTCGGAACGGCACTCGACGCCCAGCGCCCCCTGACCGACTGACGGGAAAAGCACAGGAGGCGCCAATCGCGCAGTGATCCGCTCGCCGAGGCCGAGACGGACAAGCCCTGCTTCCGCGAGAACCAATGCGTCGTAAGATCCCTCATCGAGCTTGCGCAGCCGTGTTTCGACGTTCCCGCGAACCTCTTCCAGTCGCAGGTCCGGTCGAAGCCGCAGAAGCTGTGATCGCCGTCGCGGACTTCCCGTTCCGACGCGGCCTTGTTCAGGCAGCGCGGCGAGTGCGATCACGACGTCGGTCAGAACCTCCACGCCCGACGGCAGAACAAGTGCGTCGTACCGCGACGCACGCTCAGGGACGGCTGCGAGCACGAGACCCGGCTCAGGAACGGTCGGCAGATCCTTGAGGCTGTGAACGGCGATGTCCGCACGCCCATCGAGAACGGCGCGTTGGACCTCCCGAGTGAACACGCCCATCCCGCCGAAGCTCGCGAGCGGATCGACGCGGTCTCGATCACCCAAAGTCGAGACGTGCAAGAGTTCGGTTTCGATACCGATCTTCTCGCTCAGCGACGCCGCGACGTGATTCGCCTGCCAGAGCGCCAGAGGACTCGATCGTGTTGCGATGCGAAGCTTCGTCACGGTGGGTGCCGATTCTATGACTCCGCAGTGGCGGGTTGAGCGATGGCGTTGATCCGACGCTCAGCCTCACGCTTGATGACGGACGCGTTCAGATCAGGCGAGATCTGCTGCGGGGGCACGAGCACACCGCACGAAATGATGAACTGGAACGCCTGGTCGAGCGACAAATCAAGATCGACCACATGACTACGCGGCACGCTCATCGTATAGCCGGTGACCGGCATCGGAGATGTCGGAATCAATACGTTCACGAGAGGCTCGCCGGCAGCCGCGGTCGTTTGCAGCATTCCCTCGCCCGTGACGAAGCCCAATGACCAGATGCCACGCCGCGGATATTCCAGCGCCACCACGCGGTTGTACTCGACCTTGCGTTCGGAGAAGAGAAAGTCGGTGACCTGCTTCACCGATCCATAAACGTTGCTGATGATCGGGAGCCGGCCGAGAACGTCGGATTCGATTTTCGAGACCAGGTACGCACCCAGACGGATGCGCACCAGGCGACCGATGAAATAGATCGCCAGCAAAGCGATGGCGACGGCGAGCGTGGACAGCGAAAACGTGCTGCCGAAGTAGCGAATCGTCACCAATTCCATGTAGACGCCCGTGGAAGTGTTCGGCAACCTCGACGCCGGAACCGTCTGGGCGACTTGGGCGTAATCCAGATACGGCACCGCCCGCTTGCCGAGCGGGTGATAGACGCCGGCGTACCGCTCGTCGTTCCCAGCGACCCATTCCCACGGCACCGGATCGTCAGCCCGTAAAGTGCCGGCCTCGATCGCGCTCCGTCGGCTTTCTTCAAGACTCGTGCTCTTGGCCTTCGTCAGCAGGTACTGGCGACCGACGTAATCCAGCGGCGGCAGCCGATCGTAGCGGAAAAGCTCAGAGCGGGGACGGGAGTCGTCGACCACGTTCGCGGCGATGCCGCGGACCACCCAACTCACCGGATACACGATATAGTCGTAGACGAGTTTCCCCAGCCAAAGCACGATCACCAACGTCAGGATCGACGGCAGCGTGATCGCGAGCCCGCGAAGAAAGATGTGTCGCGAACTGCGGTGATGCGGCATCTCGCCCCCATGCGGGTGTGAAACGTCGCTGCCCGACTCGTGATTTGGCGAAGCGTGAGGCATCCGTGATCCAGAAAAGCGACGAACCCGTTCGGTTCAGACACCAATCCCGCGAGCGGCGACCGCGACCGACACATGCTCGGCCCCGGCGTCGCGAAGTGCCCGCGCCGCCCGGTCGGCGGTTGTCCCGGTCGTCAACACATCATCGACGAGCAGCACGCGGGATCCATGAAGTGGGCGGGTCGCGATGAAAGCGGAGCGCAAGTTTTTCCGCCGCGCGGACGGAATCAAACCGGCCTGACGGGGTGTTCTGCGTCTCTTCACGAGTATATGTCGATCCGATCGCGTCTTCAATCGGGTCGCCAGCCGACGGGCGATGAGTTCGGCGGAGTTGTGTGGCGCGACGACTCTTCGTAACCAGTGCTGAGGCACTGGCACAACCAAGTCGATCCGTAGTTTCAGAAGTTCGCTCGACCGTCGCTCCCAAAGTCGGTCGGCGAGCCATCCCGCGGTCGCCGCGCCTCCAGCACGCTTTGCCGCGAGAACAGCGTCGCGCATGATGTCCCGATACTCGGCAGCCGCGACAACTCCGTCGAACGCGAAGCGATCGTTCCGACAGTGACCACAACCCTTCACGGTATTGAGATGCGGACCGACGGGCGCCGAACAGCGTGCGCAGAATCGCTCGACTGCTGGAACTCGGGCGAGACAGTGGGCACATCCGACGGTATTGCCATCCGCAATGGCGAGATCGCACCCGCAGAGAGGGCAGTTCTCCGGCAAGAGAAGATCGAGACCGGCGACGACGAGGAATCGAGCCGGTTTCAACGCGAACTTCTGGAGGGACCGCCTAAAATCCATCATTGTGATGCTCTCTGACCCAAACCTTTTCGCCTGATAGTAACACGACTTTGCGGCGGTGACCGAAAGCAGACGCAATGCCGAAACGGGTGGTGATCGTCGGGGGTGGTCTGGCCGGACTTGCCGCGGCGGAGTCGTTATCGGCGAGAGGATTCCATGTCACCTTGCTGGAGTCGCGACCGCGGCTGGGTGGCCGGGCCAGTTCGTTCGAGGACAAGACTTCCGGAACGCTGATCGACAATTGCCAGCACGTCAGTCTCGGTTGCTGCACGAACTTTCGCCACTTCTGTGAGCGCACGGGCCTCGCATCGTCATTTCGCGTCGAGCGAGAACTCAATTTCATCGGCACCGATGGAATCGTCAATCGACTCAAGTCGACATCGCTACCGGCGCCGCTGCATCTGGCGCAAGCTTTCAATCGTTTGAGTTATCTTGACTCGCGGGATCGCGTCGCCTTGGCGCGAGGTCTGTCCGCGCTCGCGAAGACCGATCCCTCAAAACTCAACGGAGAAACATTCGACGTTTGGCTGGCACGGCACCACCAGACCGAAAATACCGTCAATCGATTCTGGCATGTCGTGCTCGTCAGCGCCCTGAGCGAATCTCTCGACCGAATCGCCGTCGCACAAGCTCGCAAAGTGTTCGTCGACGCCTTTCTTGCGCATCGGGATGGCTGGACGGTCCAGATTCCGAACGCGCCTCTCGATGAACTCTATGGATCGCCGCTCGTGGCGCATCTTGAGCGACAGGGCGTCGTCATTCGAACCGGGGCGGGCGTTCGCCGACTCGTCGCCGACGGAGATCGCGTTATCGCGGCTGAACTGCGAAACGGTGAATCCATCGAGGGAGACGAGTTCGTACTGGCGGTTCCGCACTACCTCGCGGCCTCGCTACTGCCAGGGAACGTGGCGGACTCGTCGGCGGTGCAGGACCTTGAACGTCTTGAGACGGCCCCGATCTCGAGCGTCCACCTCTGGTTCGACCGATCGATCACCGACTTGCCGCACGCTGTGTTGATCGATCGGCTGAGCCAGTGGATGTTCAATCGAACGATGCTTCAGGCGGCCATCGGGCGGAAAGACCCGCGACATTACTACCAGATCGTGATCAGCGCGAGCCGTGAACTCGACGGCACGCCGACCGCCGATACCATCGCCGCGGTGCATGAGGAACTCTGTGAGATCTGGCCCGACGCTCGCGCGGCGACGCTGCTCCATTCCCGGCTGGTGACAGAACATCGCGCCGTCTTCTCAGTAACGCCCGGTTCCGATCGATTTCGGCCGCGGCAGCAATCTCCGATCGCGAACCTGCAATTCGCAGGGGATTGGACGCAAACCGGCTGGCCGGCGACGATGGAGGGAGCCGTCCGCAGCGGCTATCTCGCCGCCGAAAACGTGCTGACGAGAGACGGCCGCGCCGAAGCTCTGGTGCAGCCCGATCTCAAGCGCGCACGGCTTGCGAGATGGCTCTTGGGCCTTTCCTGAGCGTTTGAGAAGCAGCCTTCGTCACGGCTTCGTCGCCAGTTCCTGCGCTCGTCGATTGTCCGGCTGTCGCGACTCCGCAGCGGGGAGGCGTAAAACGAAAGTCGTTCCGTTGGCACCCGTTCGCGCCAAGCCCAGGGTCCCGCCATGCGACTCGGTGATCGAACGAGAGATCGCCAAGCCCATTCCAAGTCCCTCAGGCTTGGTCGTGAAGAACTGGTCGAATAGTCGCGATTCGGCGTCAACCGCAAGCCCCGTCCCAGTGTCGACGACCTCAACCGATACCGTCTGATCCGAGGTTGAGGTTCGAACTGTCAGAGTTCTTGGCTGTTCAGCGGTCTCCATCGCCTGCAGCCCGTTGAGCATCAGGTTCAGCAGCACCTGCGAAAGCTGCGTCGCGTCGGCGAGCACGTCCGGCAAGCGATCCGCCAGTTCCGTTCGCACGTCGACCTCGCGTTGACGGATCTCGAATTGCAGGAGCCGAAGGCACTCCCGAACGGCCGCGTTGAGATCGACGGGTCGACTCACCGGATGTCGGCCGCGAACAAAGTCGCGAATGTTTCGGATCACGGACCCTGCCCGTCGGCTTTGCTCCACAATCTCGGCCAGAACTTCACCGAGTTCCTCATCTTTCAACCGGCCGCGCGTGAGTCGCTCACGCGCCCCAGCCGCGTAATTCGTGATCGCCGCGAGCGGCTGATGCACTTCATGCGCCAGTCCCGCGGCCATCTCGCCCATGACGCCCAACCGAGCCGTTCGTTCGAGTTCCGCATTGAGCTGCTGAATCTTCTGCTCGGCCTTCTTGTGTTCCGTGAGATCGAGAATGAAGGACACGCATTCGCCGCGATCGTAAGTCATCACGGCACCGCCGATCAGGATAGGTATCCGATGCCCCCGCTTGTGAAAAAACTCCTTCTCCCAGGGATGGTCAACGCCGCCTTTGAGAAGGCGCAACACCGCAGCTTCGTCATGCCGATGCCATTCAGGCGGCGTCAACCGATCCCATCGGAGCGGAAGATCGCTGGTCTCGTATCCCGTGATTCTGAGAAATGCCCCATTCGCCTCCGTGATGTTTCCGTAAACGTCGGCGAAGAACATGCCGATGAGTTCGGACTCGAAAAGCCTTCGAAAACGCTCTTCACTCCGACGGACCTCGTTCTCGGCGCGTTGACGCTCCAATGCGGACAGCAGGATATCGCCGACGACGCGAATGAGATTGACGTCATCCTTCGACCACGTTCTGGGCGAAGAATTCTGAACGACGCCCATGTATCCCCACGGAGTGTCACCCTCCCGCACGAGGGGAGTCGCGAGGAAGGCCTGCGTTCCCAACGATTCCAAAATGGCCTTCTCGACATGCGCCTCGGCCGGCAGTAGCGCCACGTCGGGGACTTCTACGACTTGCCCTGCCAGGAAACTCCGGCGGAACCATGGTTGAACGTCAAGCGGAATGTTCTGAACCTCGGCCTTTCTCGCGGTTCGTCCGGGAGCAACCCATTCATGCACGACCGACGTTCGCAGGGGGTTTTCGTCCACCCGGCAAAGGAAGGCATGGTCGACGCCGATCGCTTCGCCTAATTCGCGAAGCGTAACTTCGGCTGCCTCTTCAAAGCCGTCATATGACAATTTCACGAAACGGGCGGAGATCGTCGAAAGCATTTCGCCGCGAAGCGCTCGAGCCGACAGTTCGCTGCGCGCCCGGTGATCGAAAGCCCTTGACGCCTGGAGCGTTAAAATCGACTGGCGGCGGATTGTGAGCACGACCGAGGCGATCCCGACCGCGGAAGCAGTGAGGAGGATCGTCCTGTGCCATTCCTCAT
>JACCRE010000325.1 GCA_013813775.1 Planctomycetaceae bacterium | reverse complement strand
CCCGTGGTGTGAAGCGTCGGTCGGCCGTTCAGATGCCCGCGAGGGCGCGGCGGCCCACAGTCCGGCGGCAGAGCCTAGGTTGCCGCCGCGGGAGTCCGCCGTGCGATCTCGCACGCATCCTCTACCTAAGCGCGATGCCGAAGTCGGCACTCGACGTAAGTCCTGATGCGCCGGTGCGGCTGCGGGAGAAGAACAGCGGGCGGAAGGAAATGTTTGGGAATTGAAAAGTGGGAAATGAAAAGTAAAAAAGGGAGCCACGCACGCCTCACCGTCTTCTGACCTTTGCCTCCTCACTTCTTCGTTTCTCCCATTCTCCCCTCAGCGTTGCGCACCGGCGGCGACGCGTCGCAGAAACCGGGTCATTTCCGCATCCAGTTGCTGCGGGTCGATGTCGCCGAACGCCGCTCGGAAATCGCGATTTCGCTCGTCGGCGGTCGCTTCGGCGAGAGGTGAGCGGGCGCTCAAAGTGCGAAGGTACTTCGCGTAATCCGCCGGACGCGTTTCCAGCAGATAGAAGCTCATGGCCCAGGCGGTCGCATACGCGTCGAGCGCAGACGAGCGGAAAGGCTGGTCCGACGACACGAGGTCGAACGCTCGCACCTGCCGCTTTCGATCGACCGCGGCGAGATACGTTTCCAGCCGTTCCGGATTCGTGCGATCGAGCGGTTTCACATCGCTTCGCAGGGGACGGCGCACCGACTCGGGTTCGAGCGTCGTGGCGAGACCTTCCACGACCCAGGTCGGACTGTCGCCCATGCGGACGTGCAGCCCCGTGTTGAATGCGAGTTGATGGATCGCTTCGTGGACGAGCGTGTCGCGGACTCCCGCGAGCGAGTCCGACCGCGAGCCGCCGCTTTCGTAGCACACGAAACGGTTCGTCGTCTCGCGGTAATAGCCTTGCAGCGACGGGTTGGGCGACATGCCCTCGGCGGTGCAATAGGCATCGAAGGTCGCGCGGTTCGGCATCACGATCGCGACCAGCGGAAACTCCGGGTCCGACAGCTTCAGCCGACGCGTCGAGCAGAACCACCGATAGCCGTTGTGAACCTCTTCCAGCGCCTCGGCGACCGCGCGGGCGGCCGAAGACCGCCCCGCCACGACGTAATGCGGCGTCGCCGTGACGTCCGCATCGCCGCCGACCAGCCGACGCAGGCGATCGCGCAGATCGACCGCCGACAGCGGCTTGAAGTCCTTCTCGGCGACGACGAATTCCGTCACGTCGCGCAGCGGGACGCCGCGCGCGACGCCGTCACGATCGATTAATAGCGCCGTCTCATCATCCTTGGCGACCACCCGGCCGCGATACGCGCCGTTCGACGTCTTCAGCTCGATCAACGGCACCCCGGCGGCGCAATCGAAGACCGGGATCAGAGTGCCGAGAACCGCCGCTGCAATGGTGCGAAAAGGCATCACGGTTTCGCGATAGGGTGGAACTCGAAATGGCGACGTGAACGACGACAAAACCTATGTCACGGTCGCTGGACTGGTGGGCGGCGATCGCCGGCCGCGATAGCATGAAGGTATCGATTCCTCCGATCGTGCGGCGATGCGCGAAGGATCAGGAGAGCTCGAATGCCGTGGCGCGGAACATCGTCCGCCATCCTCCTTGCCGCCGCGCTCGGTGCGGCATGCGCCGTTCCTGCTTCCGACGAAACTCCCGTCCCGACAGCGGAGGCCGTCGCTGCGGATGTGGCACGGCTCTCATCCACGGTTCGGGCGGAGCGCATCGAAGCCGAACATCGCTTGAGCGCGGCCGATCCATCCCTCCTCGAGCGACTTCCGCAACCGCGCGAGGCGACCGATCCCGCCGCCCGACTCGCACTCACCCGGATCAGAAAGCGGCTTCAGGAACGGCAGGCCGCGCAGGATTCGTCAGCGACTCTCCTGAATGTCGGCCGGCTCCGCACGTTGGCCGATCTCGCCAACGCTTCAGGATCGGCGATTGAAGTCGCCGCCGAGCAGGCTTCGAGACGTGTGAGCGTGCCGGACGGCCAGCGACCGTTCTGGGAGGTCGTCGACGCCGTCGCGGCACAGGCGAGGCTATGGCCGGTCGTGTCGGAGCACGTGCGTTTTCGAGAGCGGATGCCGGATGACGACGCGAAGTCAGTGGCGTACTCCGGAACCTTCCGACTCATCGCCGAACCGCTTCGGTTCAAAGAGATTTCGGGCGAGACGGACGACCAGCTTGCGCGCGTGGCGCTCGAAGTTCAGTCGGAGCCGAAGCTGCGACCATTGTTTCTTTCGTATGCCGCCGACGAGTTTTTCTTGACCACCGCGGAGGGCGCAAAGTTGCAGCCCTTCAGTCCCAAGGCCCGATACGAGCTGCCGTTCGGCGAAGGAGGCCGCACGGCGTCGCTCGGACTCGATTTCATCGCCGCGACTCCGATTGCAAGCGGGTCGTTCATCCTCGCCGGACGAATGACCGTCGTCGTCGCCGCCGGGAAGGAGCGATTCAGCTTTCCCTTTGCTCGCAGTGATGATCGCCGTGACGAGACGGTTCGTTCACAGGGCGGCGTGACGGTCCGGCTCCGCAAGGTCGAGCGGCATGCCGACGGCACCGCGGAGGTCGAGCTGTCGGTCGTCTACGACGAGGGCGGGCCGGCCTTCGAGTCGCACCGGACGTGGGTGTATCACAACCTCGCCTACGTCACCTACGCGGCCGCCGGCGAAGATGGTTCGCCATCCGTCCGCCTGGATCATCAGCCCGGCTTCTCGACGCTGGCGAACGCCGCCGGCGGCGTGATCCTCGCCTACCGTTTCGCGGACATTCCGCCTGATGCCCGCGACGTCACGTTCCACTACGAAGCGCCGACCAGAATCATCGATGTGCCGGTCGAGTTCGAGATGGGACTCAGAAGCGAGGAGGGGAGAACGGAAGAACGGGAGAAGTGAAGAAACGAGTGAAGAAACGAAAGAGCGTGATTCTCAATCCTCCCGTTCTTCCGTTCTTCACTTCTCGCTCAGTGTCGAAAGTGCCTTCGGCCCGTGAACAGCATCGCGATGCCGTGCTCGTCGCAGGCGGCGATCGATTCATCGTCGCGCTTGCTACCGCCGGGCTGCACGATCGCTTTGATGCCTGCCGCCGCGGCGTGATCGACGCCGTCTCGGAACGGGAAGAAGGCGTCCGAAGCACACACGCCGCCTACGCAGCGTCCCTCGGACTTGCGCGACGCGATCAGCGAGCTGTCCACGCGGCTCATCTGACCGGCCCCGACTCCCGTCGTCATGCCGTCTTTGACGAAGACGATCGCGTTCGACTTCACGTGCTTGCAGACGAGCCACGCGAACCGCAGGTCGGCAAATTCCTGCGCGGTCGGCTGTCGCCTCGTGACCGTCTGCCATGTCTCGAACGCCGCCGTGCCTTCGTCGAGATCCTGCACCAGCATTCCGCCGGAGACCTTGCGGTAATCGAGCGATCGCACCGTCGGCGACGTGATCGACGGCAATCGCATCAGCCGCACGTTGGCACGCCATGACGGCTTGGTCGTCAGCAGTTTCAAAGCGTCGGCATCGAACTCGGGAGCCAGGATCGCTTCGACGAAGCGGTTCGGCTGACAGAGCGCTTCGGCGGTCGCGACATCGAGCGGATGACTGAATCCCAGGATCGATCCGAACGCGCTCACGGGATCGCCCGACCATGCCTTCTCGAAGGCGTCCGCCACGGAGACGCCCACCGCACAGCCGCAGGGATTGTTGTGCTTGAGGACCGCGACCGCCGGCGCGTTGGAATGCGTGGCGAGATCGCGAACGAGCCGCAAGGCCGCGTCGAGGTCGAGCAGATTGTTGTACGACAACTCTTTGCCGTGCAGTTGCTCGGCCGCCGCGAGCGTCGTGTCGTCCGTCTTGGGATCGACGTAAAACGCCGCGGCCTGATGCGGGTTCTCACCGTACCGCAAGTCCGAACGCTTGGAAAAACGCAGGGCGAGCTGAGACGGAAACGGGTTGCTCTGTGCGTCACTCGCCTCGGACGACGACGCGACCAGCTTCGCCATGTAGTCGGCGATCGCGGCGTCATACCGTGCCGTCAGAGCGAATGCGCTCGCCGCCAAGCGCCGGCGGAGGCCCTCATCGAGTCCGCCCGAACGAATCGCTTCCAGCACCTCGTCGTATTGCGAGGGGTCGGTGACGATCGCCACATGCGCGTGATTCTTCGCCGCGGCGCGGACCATGCTGGGTCCGCCGACGTCGATCTGCTCGATCGCCTCGTCAGCGGAAACTCCCGGCTTCGCGACCGTTTGCTCGAAGGGATACAGATTGCAGATGACGATCTGAAACGGCAGGATCCCGTGCTGTTTCATCGCCGCGGCGTCGCTGGCCAAGTCGGGCCGGCCGAGAATCCCGCCGTGCACGAGCGGATGCAGCGTCTTGACCCGGCCGTCCATCATCTCGGGGAAGCCCGTCACCCCGGCGACGTCGATCACCGGCAAGCCGGATTCTTCCAGGTGCCTTCGCGTGCCCCCCGTCGAGACAAGCTCGAACCCGAGATCGACGAGAGACTTCGCGAACGATGCCAGACCGGTCTTGTCGGAGACGCTGAGGAGGGCGCGAGGCATATCGAGCAAACGGAAAGTGAAAAGTGCAAACCGGGAAATGAAAAAGTCAAAATGGCGGCGAGGGAATCACCGGTCACTTTGACTCTTGCACTTTACACGTTTCGCGGGGCACTGTCCCGTGAGTGCTGTTCGGTTTCCCGGCTGGCGACTTGTAGGTCAGGCTCTCGCCTGACGGAAACGTCGATCGGCACGCGGCGTCAGGCGGGAGCCTGACCTACCCGTTCTAAGGTGCATCTTGCGGCAGCGCCTCGGCTCCGGTTTCGAGTTGGCGTCGCTCTTCCGGCGTGGCTCCCGATTCGTCGGCCGCTTCCGTCATCGGCTGATCGCCGAACAGCGGCAGGATCGGTCGGCGTTCGGGGAAGCGATGGTAGATCGGCAGTTCCGCGCCTTCCTCGCGCAGGCAGGTGACGAGGCCGCTCGTCGAGCAGAGATACATGCGGTCGGTGCGTTCGTTGGCGACGCGGATCGGAAAGCCGAGCATAGGCAATGTTCCAAGCAACGCGCCGTCGCCTCGATCGATCACCGCCAGGTCTCCCGACTTGTCGGTCCCGAAAACACGAGTCGGGGTTGCGGCGACGAAAGCAGTGACCGACGGCGCCCACCAGCGCTGTCGGCCGGTGTTGATGTCGAGGTCATACACGCCGGAATCGAGCGGAACCAGATAGACCGAGTTGCCGATGACGTGCGGCTTCTCGCGAATCGGCGCACCCGTCACATGCAGCCAGCGCGTCGTGCCGTTGGTCGATCGCAGGCAATACAGGTTGGTGTCTCCGGCGGCGAGGAAGATGAAGCTCACATCGATGCCGTTCTCGACAGCCGTCGCCATGTCCATTGGGGCGGACGCCCGACCACGCGTCTCGAACTGGAACTTCAGGTCACGCTGGCTGGTCGACACGGCGTACAGCGATCCCAAAGCGTTCGCGAAACAGACGACCTTCCCGTCGGTGACCGGCGCGGTCACGATGCGGCCGCTTGTCCCGTAGTGCCAGACGATGTTCTCGTAATTGAATTGCGGCAGCCGGCCTTCCGCCTGATTGCGGGCGATCGTGGGCAGGTCGAACGCGTAAACGTCGCCTTGCAGCATCCCGACGTACATGCGGCGGTCATCGACCGTCGGCGACGTGGACGGCACGTTCGGCAGGCGGAGCGTCCACAACTCCTGGCCCCCGAACTTGTCTCGCGCATACACCGTCGAGCCGATCACGACGAACAGCAGATCGCCGTTCGTCACGGCGGGAAAGCTGTACTGATCGGCCCGAGCCAGTTGTCCGTCCCACAGCTTCACGCCGCTCTGGGCGTCGAACACGGTGATCATGCCCGAGCGGGTCTGGACGATCACGACCTCTTCGTCGGCGACGACGTGCAACACGACGTCGCTGCGAATATTGATCGTCGATTGGTTCGACCAGGCGCGTTCGAGACCGAAACGCGAAAGCAGATTTCGGCTCGGCAGGCCTCGCTGCGGCACCTGCGAGACAGCCGGCGTGACGGAAAGCACGACCGCGGCGACGCTCGCCGCAGACAGGAGACGTCGGAAAGCGACCGACATACGGACGGCCTCCAAGGCGGAGGGTGGACGGGCTGGCGAAATCGGGATGCGGCGCAAAACGGCACCGCCGGACCCATCTTAAGTCGAACGCCCGGCCAGACGCCAGTTCTCGATCTCCTGAATCACGGGCGATCGGCCACGAGTTCCGGCGGCGATGTCGGTTGCACGGGCAATTCGCTCGCATGAGCCTGCCATGCCGCCCGATTGTTCCGATTTTGCCGCGGCTGACGATTCCGCATAGAATCGGGAACGTGCGGTCCGAAACAGGCGTCTTCGACGTGTCGTTGTGATCACGAATGCGAAGGTCTGCGATGAAAGGTCTTTCGATAACTCTCGTGGTCGCCTTATCGGCTCCTGCGTTGGCGCACGCCGACGTCGTGAAGTTGAACTCGGGCGGCGAAGTCCGTGGAGTCGTCGTCGAGCCGACGGATTCAACCGCGGGTGTGGACGACGACGTCGTCACCATAGAGACGCTGACGGGCGGCAAGATTTCGATCCTCCGCGCCGACGTCGCGTTCATCACGCAGCGGCCGCGGATCCTGGAAGAGCATGAGGTCAAAGCCAGGACCGCCCCGAACACCGTCGCCGCTCAATGGGAACTGGCCGAGTGGTGCCTCTCCAACGACCTCGAAGAGCAGCGAACCGAACATCTGCTGAACGTCGTCGCCCTCGAGCACGATCACGCCGAAGCGAGAGCGGCCCTCGGGCAGAAGAACTACGACGGCGAGTGGATGACCCGCGACGAGTTGATGCGCGGCCGCGGACTCGTCGAGCATAAGGGACGCTGGGTCACGCCGCAGGAACTCGAACTCATCGAGAAGACCGCCGCCGAGCGTGAACGCGAACAGGCGTGGTTCGCCGAGATCCGGAAGCTTCACAGTTGGCTGCGCGGCACCAGCGACGACTTGCGGCGAAAGTCACTCGCTCAACTGAAGGCCCTGCGCGACCCCGACGCCGTTCCGGCCCTCGCGAAGTTCTTTCGCGACGCCCCCGAACCGGAGGTGCGGGTGTTGTACGTCTCGGTGCTGTCGGAAATGCCGGGACCAAAGCCCGTCGTCGCCCTTGTGGCCCAAGCGCTGCACGACATCGATCGGCAGGTCCGCGACACGGCGTTCGAGGCGATCGACGAGAGCCGGCACGACGCCGCGTTGCCGTACTTCCTTCAAGGCTTGCGAAACGAACAGAACGTGGTCGTGCGTCGCGCCGGTCGCGGGCTGGAGCAGGTCGCCGACGAACGGGCGATTCCCGACCTCATCAAGGCGTTGATCACCAGCCACCGTTACCGCATCCGCGTACCCGACAACTCGCAAACGATCACGATGTCGAGCAATGGCACGTTCGGCTCCGGCGGCGTCCCTCTACCGCCGGACATCGCTCTCGCATTGCGGGCGGGTGCGCTGCCGAACGGCGTGTTCGTGGTGGACCCCACTCAACCCGTTCGAACCCGCCTCGTGACCGTCACGGTCAACGAAGAGAACCCGGAGGTCCTTTCGGCCCTCCGCACGATCACGGGCGAATCCTTCGGCTTCGACGAACGAACCTGGCGGCTCTGGTGGACGGCGAAGAAGAACGGCGCGGGATAGTCGCGCAAAGATGCGGCACCCGTTCTTCCAGGCTAGCTCTTCAAGCAAACGTTCCCCTGCGCCTGCCGGTGACTTGGCGGTCGAGTCGAAACGCGCGACAATCATAGTCTTCCGCGTTTCCGCCTGCGAGTCGCTCATGCTCGGTCGTATCGTTTTGTTCGGGCTGGTGATCGCCGGCATGTTGCTGCATGCGAACCCGCTTGCGGCCGAAGGAGAATGGGAGACCACGCCGCAGGGCGATGCGGCTCTCGAGAAAGGCCTGGCGTGGCTCGCTCGGAATCAGGGCCCCGAAGGCAATTGGGAGAGCAACGACCTCGGGCTGGTCGCGACGGGGGCCCTTGCGTTCCTCTCGGCCGGGCACATGCCGGGCCGCGGCGAGTATGGCGAGAACGTCGAACGCGCGATCGGCTATGTCGTGCGGAATGCGAAGACCTCAGGGCTGCTCAACGCCGCTGATCCGCAGCGGGACATGTACAACCACGGCCTGAGCGCCTTCGTGCTCGGGCAGGCGTATGGAATGACGTCCGACGCCCGCGTGGGAGGCACGCTGGATCGCGGACTGAAGCTGATCTACGCGACGCAGGCGAAGGACGGCGGCTGGGATTATCAGGCCCGACGGCTCGATCGCGGACACGACCTGAGCCTCGTCGTCATGCAGGCGAAGGCGATTCGCAGCGCCGTGGACAGCGGGTTCGAAGTGCCGCCCGAGGTCGTCCGCCTGGCGATCGCGAGCGTTCGCGAGCATTACAAGCCGGCCAACGGCGTGCGCGATGCGAATGATCCCCGTCATCGCACCGGCCCCGGCACCTTCACCTACGACGGCCAGCGCGAGACGACCGCCATGGCTGCGGCGGGGGTCGTCTGCTTGCAAGAGTTCGGTCAGTACGACGACTGGCGAATCGCGAAAACGATGGACGAGCTTCGCAAGCAGGTGATCGGTCTTCGCGCCGATCCCCGCACCGATGGCCAACTGCCGCAACAACTCGACCCGTACACTCTCTATTACGTTTGCCAGGCGTTGTACCAGGTCGGTGGCAAAGACTGGCGCGAGCTGTATCCGGTGCTGCGCGAACGAGTGCTCGAATGCCAGTTCCGTCGCCCGGGCGACCCCGACGACGGCCATTGGACGAGCAACCGCTGGCTGCACGGCAAGCCCGCGAAGCTCTACGGCACCAGCGTCGCCTGTTTCATGCTGGCGATCCCCAATCGCTACCTCCCGATCCTTCAGGAAGGGAAGATCGAAGGGTTGGGAGAGAGTCTTAGAGAGTAGGGGTGTCCCCGGACGGGTTCCTGCCGGACGCGGCCGGTAGGCTTCGAATGCTCCCTCGCCACGTCCTCCTGACTTCTGTCTCCTGACTTCTGACTCCTCACTTCTTTCGTATGTCCCTCACCAACGCCGCATTCGCCATCGCCGGGTTGATTGCGGCGGCTGGACCCGTCGTCGTTCATCTGCTGAATCGGCGGCGCTATCGCACAGTCGAGTGGGGGGCGATGGCGTTTTTGCGGAAGGCGATGCAGCGGACCCGGCGGGCAGTGCGGCTGCGTGACCTGCTGCTGCTCGTGCTGCGGACAGCGGCCGTGCTGCTCTTCGGACTCGCGCTGGCCCGCCCGTTCTACTCGGAGCAGGGCCTCCAGCCTGGAAGACTCACGCTCATCGCCTTGGCGATCTGCGCTCTGTTCGGAGGCTTGATCGGCCTTGGATTAGCGCGTTCGCGCGGGCGGCGTTTGAGTTGGGCAACCGTTTCGCTGGCAGGCATCGTGGGACTGTTGGGGCTTTTCGCCAGTCCCGTGCGAGAGTCGAGCACGATCGTCGTCGGCCGCTCTTCGAGCCGCGAACCCGTCCATGCGATCTTCGTGATCGACAACAGCCGCAGCATGGGTTCTCGCTCGCTGGCGGGAACGCTGCTCGATGCGGCGAAGCAGCGGGCGGAATCCGCATTAAGCGGCCTGCCGAACGGCAGTCGCGTTTCGGTGCTGCCGCTGTGCGGACCCGAACGCTCTTACACGCTCGATGCGTATCACCATACCGATGACGCGCGTGCGGCGCTGGAACGGATCGATATCACCGACCGCTCCGGCTCGGCGCTCGGCATGCTGTCTCTCGCCGCCGAAGCGGCCGGTCGCGTGCCGGAGATTCCCGGCAAGAGGGTCGTCTTTCTGGGAGACCAGCAGGCGACCGGCTGGCCCGCGAACGGCGTCGCCGAGGCCGCAAAAACCGTCGGAGTGCCGATGCATATCGTCCACGTGCGAGAGGCGAACACGAATGCCGAGAGAGCGAACGTCTGGATCGAATCTTTCTCGGTACAGGACGGGGTTGCGGAACCCGAGGTGCCGACGACGTTTCTCGCGAGCGTCCGCTGCGACGGCGATAAGCCGGTGAGCGACATCGATCTCACGCTCGACGTCGAAGGCAGCGCGGTCGCGAGTCAATCCATCGATCTGCGCCCCGGTCAGAGCCGCGAAGTCGTGCTGACCGCCGCCATTGATATGGAAGCCCCGCTGGGCACGCCGCGTTTTGTAAAGGCGACGCTGTCGCTGCGGACGGCCGACACCGTCGCCAACCGACTCGATCGAGATGACGCCCGATTTCTCGCGGTGCCCGTCGTGACCGAAGTGCCGGTCGTGTTCGTCGACGAGTTCGGCGATGATGAGAATCTCGACGCCGGCCGCGTGGGCGAGACGTATCGCTTGCGACGACTCCTCGCGCCGCGACCTGCCGAAGGCGTCTACGACCCGCTCGTCGCCGTTCGGCATTTGAGGCTCGATGAACTCAATGAGCAGAAGCTCGAAGATGCGCGTCTCGTCGTCGTCGCGGGCGTTGAGCGTCCGACGGAAGACGCGGTGCGCCTCCTCAGACAGTTCGTCGAGCAAGGCGGGCCGCTCGTGATCGCAGCGGGAGCGAACTTCGATCCGGCGGTGTGGACGACGAACGCCTGGCAGAACGGAAGAGGCATCCTGCCGTTACCGCTGGACTCCGAGCCTGTCGGAGTGCGACCCTCGCAAGCCGTCTCGACCTCAACGATCGAACCGTTCCGTCTCGACCCGTCGACGCTGGCCGGTTCGTATTTCGACATCGCCGGGGAACGGCCCGAGGCGCTCGCGAACCTGTGGGGGGCACCCTTCTTCTTTCAAGCCGTGCGAGCCGATGCTTCGGACGCCGCGATGCAAGCCGTGGTTGCCGACGAAGCGTCGCGAATCACCGCCGAACGCGCCGCGATCGCCGCGGGCTCCGCTGTGGATGCGGAAGTCGCGCCGGCGTGGCTCCGCTGGAAAGGCGAAGCACGTTCCGCCGGTGGAGACAATCCCGACGCCGCCGGACCGGAGGCACTTTCGCCGGAAGCGCTCGCAGCCCGCTCGAAGCCGCGCGTGCTGGCGAAGTTCGGCAAGGTCGATGCATCCGGAGCGGCTCTGCCGTACCTCGTCGAACGGCGTCTCGGTTACGGCCGCGTCCTGTTGCTTACTTCCGGGATCAGTTCCGATTGGGACACGCTTTCGCAGACGAATGCGATCGTCTTGCTCGACCGGATCACGCGATCCTTGATCGAGGACGGCCTCCCGCGGCGCGTGTTCGACGCGGGAAATGCGGTGACGCTGCCGGTGGAGCGCCGGCCCGACGTCGAGTATCAGGTGATGCCGCCGAACGGAGAGCGACAACCACTTGCCGTCGATGCGACCGGCCGAGGTTACGTCGTCCGGCTGGGCGACACATCGATTGCGGGCCACTATGACATCACGGCACTTCGTGGCGATGCCGAAGGTGAACCGCTCGAACGGACTGTTCTCGCCGTGAACGGACGGCTGGACGAGTCGAACCTGCGCAGTCTGACGGTGCCGCAACTCGCGGAGCGCGCCGGCGATGCCGAGATCCAGTTCGTGGCGTCCGACGAGGCAATCTCGCTGACAGGTGGGCCGACCGGTCGGTCGGGGCTCTGGAAGTGGGCGATCGCGGCGGTGCTGGCGTGCCTGCTGGGCGAGATGTTCGTCGCCGGACATGGCCGCCGCGATGTTTCGGAGGTCGCGACGTGACGGAACACGCGACCCGCTGGATCGGCGGCTTGTTAGGTCGCGACGATCTGACACGCATCGATGACGCGGCGATCACGTTTGGAGCCTCGTGGGCACACGAACGGGCGGGCTGGATCGTGCTGGCGATCATCGCCGCATCGCTGGTCACCGGCTGGTTCTATCTGCGAAGGCAACGCACCGGCTTCGCCGCGGGATTGACGCTTTCGGCCTTCAGAGCGGCGGCGCTGGTGCTGCTGATTCTCGCACTCGCCGAACCAGTGCTCGAACTAAGTTACACCGATCGTCCCAAGCCGTTGCTGTGGCTGTTGGCAGACGCGTCCGACAGCATGAATCTCGTTGACGACTCCGAAACCGGCTCGACCGGCGAACGGTCTCGCGCCGATCTCGTGCGAGCCGCTTTGGTCGAACCGGACGGACTCGCCAAACGACTCGCGAACAAGTTTCGCGTGCAAGCTTTCACGTTCGACCGCCCCGAAGGCGTCCGGCCGCTCGATCTCGATCGGCTGGCGACGACGAATGGAGGTTCTCAAGAGGGCACAGGATCGCAGTCTTCCGCAGAGCGGTATTCGGCCACGGGAACCGCGACGGCGATCGGTTCCGCTCTCGATGGTCTGCGCCGCAGGTATCCTGCGCAGGATTTATCGGGCATCGTCGTGCTGAGCGACTTCGTGCAGAACGCGGGCAGCCCGGCGACCGACGCCGCCGAGGAACTCGGCGTGCCGATCTTCGCCGTCGGGCTGGGTCGAACAGCGGCGGCCGACCTGATGGTGGAACTCGACGCCGAACCGACGGTCAAGAAGGCCGAGCGAGTCACCTTCACGGCGGTCGTGCGGCAGAACGGCCTCACCGGCTCGACGGCGACGCTGCGGCTCACGGCCGCTCCGGCCGATCGACCGGCCGAAGTTCGTACCGTCGGCACGAAAGACGTCGCACTCGAAACATCATCCGTCCTCGCTGAGTTCGCAGTGACTCCTGAAGAAGCAGGGCGCTTCGTTTACGCACTCGAAGCCGACGTCTTGCCCGGTGAAACGATCGCCGAGAACAACACCGCGACGCGTAACGTCACGGTGACCGATGACTATCTGCGATTGCTGTTCGTCGAGTATGAGCCGACGTGGGAGTGGCGGTTCGTCAAAGAGGTCTTCCACCGCGACCGGCTTGTGGGACTGCGCGGATTTCGGACCTACCTTCGATCGAGCGATCCCGCGGTTCGCAAGACGAACGAACTGTTTCTGGAAACGCTCCCGCCGCCGCGCGACGAGTTTTTCCAGTACGATGTGATCTTTCTCGGCGATGTACCCGCGAGCGCGCTGCCCGGCCGATTCGCCGAAATGACCAAAGAGTTCGTGTCGCAGTTCGGCGGCGGACTCGTCGTGATCGGCGGACCTCGATTCGGTCCGCAGGCGCTCGCTGAAACGCCGCTCGCCGACATGCTGCCGATCGTTCCCGACGCCGGACTTCAACGTCGCGACGCCTCGTTCCGTCTCAATCTCACGCCGGCCGCCGAGCAGTTCGACTTCATGCGGCTGGGCGAGACCGGTGCGGAAAACCGCGCCGCATGGCAGAACCTCGGCGAGCTGCCCTGGTATCAACCGGTGCGCCGCGTCGAAAGCACTGCCGTCGTCCTGGCGGAGCATCCGACCGACACGACGAGCGACGGGCGAACGAAACAGCCGCTCATCGCCCGCCGGCCTTACGGCGCCGCGGGCGGCGAAGTCGTCTATCTCGGCTTCAACGAAACGTGGCGGTTGCGCCGGAAGTACGGCGAGAAGTATTACCGTCAGTTCTGGGGACAGCTCATTTATCGTCTTGGTCTCGGGCATGCCCGCGGAGCCGACAAGCGATTCGTCATCGATCCGCTGCCCGATGAGCCGTTTCAGCCCGACGACGAAATCGCCTTTACGGTGCGGGCCTGGGATCGAAACTTCGATCGCCTGACGGAAGCCGACGTTCCGAACGGCGTGCTGACGGCCGAACTCATCCGCCGCGGAGCCGGCGACGGCGAAACGACGCCGATCGCGCTGCCGATGTCGCGACCCGGCGTGTTCGAGACGCGCATGGCGATCTATCGGCCGGGCGATTATCGCTTGAGAGTGATCGATCCCGTGACCAGCGAACCGCACGAGGCTCGTTTCAGCGTGGCCGACGTGTCGGCCGAACGTCGGGTCGCGACTCGCGATGCCGCGCTTCAGCAGAATCTGGCGAACGCGGTCCCGGGTGGACGAGCCTATGAACTCGACGAAGCACGCAATCTCGCCGACGACTTCGATCCGCCGCGCCGCACGCGAACGACAACGGAACTCATCTCGCTGTGGGACACCTGGCTCGTGTTCGGCCTGTTCGTGGGCCTGCTCATGGCCGAATGGCTGCTGCGGAAACGCGTCAATCTCGCGTGACGAGATCCGCTGGATCACCGTGCATCACTGTTCCCCGGGACGGACGCAGGTTGAGACAAAGCAGTTGCTTCTCGTTCCGAAGATAGAGACGCCCTCGGTGAAGCGATGGAGCACTATAGGTCGGGCCGGCCAGTAAAGGATTTCGCGAAAAATACCATTGTCGGGCTGGGTCGGGTGATGCATCGAACACGGCGAGATGGCCGTTTTCGCCTAGAAGGACGAGCTTTCCATCCACCAACAATGAAGACCCTCGTCGCAATTCGCTCTTGTGCCCCCATCCGATGGAACCGGTCATAAGATCAAGGCAACGAAGTTCGGCGCTGCCGTTCCACATTGACGTGAATCCGAAGAGTTCGCGACCGTTCGTCGTCAGGTTGTTGAATTGGCTGTCGAGGGCGCGGCGATCGCGCCAGAGTTCTTTGAACCGGTCGTTCGGTAAGATCTGTAAGACCAGCGCGCCGGCACCGGGACCGGCGGTCAGCACAACGAGATCGCCGACGACGAGTGGTGACACGGCGGTGACTCGCTCCGGACCGCCTTTCAGGCCGAATGGCGTTTGCCAACGGACGCGGCCGTCGGACGGGCCGAGGGCCACAAGCGCCCGATCGGTGAGAACAAAGAGGTAGTCCTCTCCGTGAATGGTCGCGGAACGCGGCGTCGCATAACTGCCTCCGTGGTCGGTTGCGGTCCAAGCTACGACGCCCGAATCAAGGTGAACCGCAACGATGCCCGAAGCGCCCCGAGTTCCGCCGATGTTCACGATGACGAGATCGTGATCGATAAGCGGACTGGTCCCCACCGCAAACGGGACTTCTCTTGATTCGTACTCGCTTGCCAGAGGGAGCGACCAGGCTTCTTGACCGGTCTCAATCGCATGCTTTCGCAAGACCCCTTCGGCGGAGAGCGATACGACGCTGTCGCTGGTCAGCGCCGGCGTCGCGTAGGGGCCGTCGCTGTACTCATGGCGACTTTGGAAGTTCGTGTCCGTCGTCGTGATCCATCTTTGGTCGCCGGTCTCGGCATCGAGGCACTCCAGACATTCCTGGTCTCCCACGCGGTGGAAGACGACGAGCCGCTCGTCTTGCGCAACAGGGACGGCGTAGCCGTTGCCGATCGGTTTTTCCCACAGTAACGGCGGTCCCTCGGGAGGCCAGGACCATTCGAGTCGAGATTCCGACGAGGAACTGTCCTGATGAGGGCCGTGAATTGCGGGCCAGTCGTCGCTGACGCGGCCTCGAAGAGTCTCTGTTCGCACCGCAACCGCGGTCGATTCGTCCTTTCCGCAAGAGGCAAGCAGCAACAAGCTTGCGGCAGCACAGACGGCAACAGGCGTCGGACGGTTGAGATGTCTCATACTGGTAAATTACGCGATCCGGTCGTCGAGACAATGGTCGGGACGGGTCTTCCGGCTCCGGGCGGCGGTCTTCACACAAAGTTCTCATCGACTTTCGGGACGCTTCATAAATCTCCCTAGAGTATCGCTCGTCGGGAGACGGGTTCGTCTCCAACCGTCGGGTTCCGTCGCTCAGGCTTTTGCCGGCGTCGGCGGACCCTTCGGTCATTCGGCGATTCTCTTCGTTGCTTTAGGGGTGTATTATGACGAAACAGCGGACGCTTACTTCCGGCAGGCGAGGGTTCACGCTCATCGAACTGCTCGTCGTCATCACGATCATCGCGATTCTGATCGCGCTGTTGACCCCGGCGGTGTTCGCCGCCCGCGAGTCGGCCCGTCGCGCCCAATGCCAGAACAACCTGCGCCAGTTCGGCATCGCGTTGCACACGTTCGCCACGAATGATCCCAGCGGCCGCTTCTGCACGGGTTCATACGACCTTCGTCGCGACGGCTGCCCGGACACCTGGGGCTGGGTCGCCGACATCGTGAATCTCGGCGCGGGCAAGCCGCAGGAAATGTTCTGCCCCGGCTCGGATCTCGCGGGCAGCGAAAAGCTCAACGACCTGATCGGCGTCGTCAGCACCAATGAGACGAAGGACGGCACTCCTCCGGGACGTTTGGACGCCGGCAATTGCTCGGAGCTCTTCAGCCTCGGCGCAGGTACCACGGAACGAACGACGTATCTCGCCGAAGCGTTTCTCGAGCAAGGTTACGGCTCCAACTACGCCGCAAGCTGGTATCTGGCCCGGTCGGGACCGAAGGTGAACGCCGCCGGTCAAACCCTCGCGGGACTGAAAGGGCTCGGCGGAACGACAGGGCCGCTGCGTCAGCGCCAGCTTGAGAACAGCGGTCTGTCGGCTCAAGTCGTGCCCTGGATCGGTTGCGGAGCGCCCGGCGACGCATCCGAGGCCGTCCTTTCGAACTCAATCATTGATACAAACGGCAAAGAATACGCGACGGCCGGGGCTCGCCTCGCCGAGGCCATGAACGACGGCCCCGCACGATGGCAGACCGATCGCGTCGTTCTCATGCCGGCTGGAACGCCCGTCGCCACGGCCGCCGCGAACGGCTGGCTGCAAGACACTCGCGACTGGTATGCGTGGCACGGCCTCGGCAAGAAGAAGACTTGCAACATCCTCTTCGCCGACGGCAGCGTGAAGAGCTTTACCGACCAGGACGGCGACCAGTTCCTGAACCCAGGCCATCAAGTCGACCCGAACCAAGCCACCCCGGAGACCGACGGCTACACGACCTCGACTGTGGAACTGCCGCCGGCTGAGATCTTCAGCGGACCGTTCCTGCCGCAAGGCACGGTCAAGAAGGGGATCTTCGAAGGCTGATCTTCGAATGCGGAAGCTGATGAAGGCGTCTTCGAGCGGCTCGGCTGAACAACAGCCGAGCCGCTGCTTTTGTTCCAGCATGGAAGCGCGGGTGGTCCGGCCCGAAGGGCTGAGTCGTAGCGACGAGAAGCTGGTCTTTCACCGTTCGAGCGGTCAAGGCAGCCTTCCTGCGGTTCCGCCGCTCGGCCTTGCAGACCGGGCAGCCACCCAAGCCATCTCTCAGAAGAGCGAAGACGTCGATCTCGAGCTCTTGGAAGAATCGTCCGCGATCAACGTCGCCGTAGAAGATCGCCCGTTCGTGGCGTCGAAGCCGCCGACGGCGAGCAAGTCGTGAACGTGCAGCAACTCGCACGGCACCGCCTCCTCCGCCAAACGCCGGAGATGTTCGTGGTGCGTGAAGAACAACACTTGCGTGCGTTTCGAAAGCTCGGCGAGCGCCGTCAGCGCGGCGGAGGCGCGCCGATCATCGAAGTGGATCAACAGATCATCGACCACGAAGGGCATCGGCTCGTGCTTGTCGAGCCAAGCGTGCAGTCCCGCCAGCCGCAACGCGAGATAGAGTTGATCGGCCGTGCCGTCGCTCATTCCCCATGCTGGGACCGCCTCACCCGTGCCGGTGCGCACGCCAAGCAACGTCGGCTCATCGTTGTCGCCGAAATCGACCTTCAGGCCGCTGAAGGCGCCGCAGGTCAGTCGTGAGAAGAGCCGCGATGCGCGATCGAGCACTTCGTTGCCCGTCTTCTGCCGATACCGTTCGCGGCCGTCGCGAAGCAGTCGTGCGGCGAGCCTGAGTCGGGCGTACCGCTCAACGTCGGCGGCGAGAGTCGCGAGCACCGCTTCCGCCTCTTCAAGCGTGTCGGCGGCCGCCGAATCACCCTGCATCGTCGACAGCGCGTGCTCGTGTCTGCCGATGTTCGTGGTTTCCGTTTGGCGTTCGGCATCGAGCAAGGCAATCTCGTTTTCGATGCGATGCAGTTCGGGGCCGATCGAGTCGACGTCGGTCCCGTCGATCTCACAGAGAAACTCCTCGACCGCCCGTCCGCCGGTTTGACGCCGCAGTTCCTCTCTGGTCTCGGAAATCCGTCCTTCCAGAAAGCGGCGGCGGGATGATCGCTCTTCGATGGCCGGCAGTTCAGCGGGGTCATCGCAGTCGGCGTCCCGGCAGAGAGCCGTGAGTTCCACGTCGATCTCGCTCGCTCGTCTCTGCAACTTCGAGCGCTCGGCCGCCGTTTCCTCTTGTCGATCAATAAGAGCCTTCCGTCGGTCGCGCAACATCTGCGCTTCGACGAGCCTCGCATTCAATTGTGCGGCCGCAGCTTCCGCCCGCTGTCGAGCGAGATCGGTCGCGAGACGACTCACCGTCTCTCGTAATTCGGTCGCGAAGTCCTCGCGATGCAGATCCATTTGCTTGAGCCGGTCGCGAAGAGCCGCCGCCTTGTCGAGAAGCGCGAACATCTCGCCGGTCGCCGACAGGAACGACTCGGCCGTCTTCGCGCTCGTTTCCGCTTTCAAGCCGAGAGAGTTCATTCTCGCAGACCAGACGCGTTCGATCTCTTCCAGTTCGGCCCGTTCGGACGCCGCGGCGGATGCGGTCTCGGCGATCTCTCTCTGCGCTCGATCGATCGTCAACCGGAGTCGTCTTCGGCGTTCCGCATCGTCATTGCGATCCGCAAGAAGTCGTTGGACTCGCTCGACGAGCCGAGCCGTCGATTCGCCTTCGTCGACCGTGGCCTCGGTCGTCTCTGTGATGGCCTTGACAACCTCACTGCGGAAGGCCTCGCGTCGTCGTGCAAAGTCGGCGGCTCGTTCGTTCGCGGCTTGCCGTTGTTCGCTCAGTCGAAGAAGCGCATCCCACCGCACGGTCCATTCTCGCATCTCGCGCGGAGTGCGGGGGCCCTTCGGCAGGAACGGCCAGCAGGCGTTCCATTCGCTGATGAGAGCTTCACGGCGGTTTCGGAGATCGCTTTCCGCGGAGGCGATTTTCTCGAGCGCTTCCGACTGCCGCTCTCGTTCCTCAGAGTCGTTCAACAATTGCTGCGTTCGGCTGGCCTCGCGACGCAGGCGATCGGCTGCGTCGTCCGCAGCCTTCGACGCGTCTTCAAACCGTATTGAAAGACGGTCGTCGCGCTCGCTTGGTGAAGGCGGGGCGTCGAGCGCGCTGCGGACGTCACTCCAGATCTCGTCGCGTCGTTCGCGAGCGGCGCGGAGAGATTCTTCCGTCGGCACGTCGCCGTCTCGCTCGAGACGTGCCAGCGCTTGCTCGGCCGATTGCAGCGCCCGCTCGGCTTCGGCTTTGCGTTCCGTCAGCCGGGCGGTTTCCTGAGCGATGCCGTTGAAATCGGTCTCGAATCTATCGAACGTCGACGCCGCGGGAACAGGCAGTCGCGCAAGGTCCTCGACTTCCCCCTCCCAAGGCGACAGGCCCGAGGATGCGATGATCACCTGTCGAAGCAGCCGGCCAGCTTCGGCCTGCGCCTCTGCAAGAGCGGGGTCCGGATCGCCGTGACGTTCGCTGGAGCGATAGACTGCTTCGAGACGTTCCGCCGACGGCTCCGGCCCAAGACGGTCAAGTTCGTCGGTCGCGGCTGACGCCTCGTGGAGTAACTTTCTACGCAGCTCATCGACCGTCTTGCGGGCGGCCAGCAACTCGCGTCGCCGCCCCGCCAACTCGTATACGGCTTCTCGCTCCTGACGAGTCAATCGAAGCGATTCGGCATCACCCAACTCCAAATCGGGGCGAACTTCTCGCAGGCGGGCTTTGGCATCGGCTTCGAATTGAGCGAGCTCGGCAAGTCGTTTCGGCGTGTCGGCCAACGTCTGTTCGTAGCTACCGAGTCGTTTGTAGAGCCGCTCGATCTCCTGTGCCGCCGCCAGCAGGTCATCCGGCACTTGAAGTTCAGCGAGTCGCGACTCGATCTGTTCGGCTTCCGCATCGAGACCGCTCAACCGGACGGTGACGAGCTGCCGTTCGGCTTCGATGCGACGACGGTTCTCCGAAAACCCCTCCGGCAGCAGGGGAGCATCGGCGACGCCGGCAAGTTCGGCCTCGTGTTCGCGGAGCCGTCCTGCCGGATGAACTGCGTGCCGGATTCGTTCGAGCTTTGCCTGTCGCCGACGAAGCTCCGTAAGTGTCGCCTCGATCCGATCACGGTTGGCGGTCGCTTGTCGCAGGGCTTCGGTGTGTTGAACGAACTCGGCAGGCGGCAAGCTTTTTTGTTGGGCCGCCCCTTGCAGAGTCTTCCAGCGGAGGATCGCGTCGTTGATCGGCGGTTTTTTACCGGAGGGAAGGAAGAGAGCTTCCGCTGCGCTCGTCAATTCGCGTTCCACGGCTCGCAGCTGCGGAAGTCCTGCCGCCGTCATGAAGAGCAGTTCCGACAGGTCTCCCTTGCCGGCGAGGATCTCTTGGCCGCCGAGCCGCAACTCGGCTTCGCCGATCGCGAAGGCGCGCTCGAAATGAGTCTCCCGGGTTTCACCGACGAGTCCGACGCCGGCGAGCAACGTAGAGATGGGATCGTTCTCGAGAGGCGTCTGGCCGTCGGCGTCGAGCAAGTCGTTCTTGTTGCCGCGGCGTCGAATGAACGCTGATCGCGTCCCTTTACCGTCCTCGATCAACAAGCCGACACGCAGGGCGGATTTGTCGTGAACGAAGTCGAACTCCACCGGCTTCGTGCGGAAGCCGAACAGGGCGGTTCGTAAAGCGCGTCTCGCCGTCGTCTTGCCGGCTTCGTTCGGTCCGTAAATCAGATGGAGACCGGGCGCCGAAAAATCGAGCGACGCCTTGGTGAAAGGGCCGAACGCGAGGAGATCGAGCCGCAGGAAACGCATAATCGGACGTGCGAGGTGTTGAGAACGAACGAAGGCACGTGACGCCGCGACAGGTCAGTGATGGCGGCTCATTCCAAGCCCTCCGTCAGCCGCCCGAGCAGCAATTGGCCGGCATCATTCACCAGCGGGCGAAGCCAGTGAGGGTCGTCGAGACCGATCGCGCCTGGATGGTCGCGCAGCAGGAAGTCGCGCACCTCACGAGGCAGCTTTCTTTGCAGGTCTGCCAGTTCCGCCGACAGCGCCAGGAGGAGCGCTGCGTCGGATTCGGCGTCGGAAAGCAGGCCGCGTAGTTCGGCGAGAGGACCGTCAGACAGGTCGGCGGAATCGGTCGGCGGCGAGGTCGCGAACCGCACTTTCTCGATCCAGACGGCTTCGCCCGTCTCGCGGGAAGCGAGCCCGCGGACTTCCTGCTCCCAACGCTCGGGATCAGCGTTGAGCGCCGCATGCGCTTCGCAGCGGCCGACGGCTTCGATACGTGCCGCGATCGGCCGGCCGTCGGCTGCTGTCACCGCATCTCGCAGGTCTTCCGCAATCATGGCCAGCAGATCGTCGGGATGATGGCAACCTGCGGCGTTCGGTCGACGCTGCTCCCAGCGGAACACGTCGAGCGGTCGAAAATCGATCTCCGGCCTGCCGTCGGCCACCGTCACCAGCAAACAGCCCTTCTCGCCAAACTCGCGAGCATGCCGCCCCTGCGTATTGCCGCTGTAGGCGATCACAGGTCCGCAGTCGTTGAGAGCCTGCCTCGTGTGAACGTGTCCCAGTGCCCAGTATTCATAACCACGATCGCACAGCCCCTCGACGGAGCAGGGGGCGTAAGTCTCGTGCTCCGCATAGCCGGCGGCGGAGGTGTGTAGCAGGCCGATGTTGAACGCGCCGGAAACCGGATGCGGATATTTCGCAGAAAGGTCGATGGTGACGGATCGCTTGGCGAACCCCTGACCGTGGATCGCGGCCCCAGTGGGTTCGTGAATTCGCGTGTCAGACTTGTCGGTGGGAAAGGCGAAGACGTTCTTCGGCAACGTCAGGGAATTGGTGATGATGCTTTCCGCATCATGATTGCCGCGGATTAGAAAGACGTCGATCCCTGCTTCGTCGAGCTTGTGCATCTGCCGGGCGAAGAACTGCCCGGTGTTATGATCCTTCCATTTTCCGTCATAGACGTCTCCCGCGATCAGCACGAACGCGACTCCCTCGCTGATCGCGAGTTCGACCAGGTTTTCAAGGGCTTTGCGCGTCGCCTGACGGATCGCATCGACCGGTGCGCCCTCGTAGCGGTCTAGGCCGCGGAGCGGGCTGTCGAGGTGTAAGTCGGCAGCGTGAAGGAACTTAAACACGTGAGCCACGTCTCTGAGGGAAGCCGATCGCAAAGCTTTTTGATCCTGAACATATTCACCGTAACGAAAACGGCCGCGCAGGACAAAGACGGAGGCCCGCCGCTGGCGGAAGATTCGAAGCTCTTGTACGGTTTATGTGGCTCTGACAGAACTCCCTTCTTCCTCGGGAGAGGGGTCAGGGGCGAGGGCGAGGTTGACGTCCCAAGTCGCTTGCGATCGTTCGCGAAGCGGTCGTCGAAGCGGAAAGACGCAGGGATGAAGCGGCAAGACAACCCCTCACCCCTGACCCCTCTCCCCAGGGAGAGGGGGACTGGATTCGTGAACCGCCTCAGCGCAGTGGCGGTTTTGTCAGATGTCCCCAGGTGCATGAACCGCCGGGGGACACATAGCCGAATCGTCGCTGCGCTCGCAGCATTTTTGTATTTCGCGCCGGTGATCGCTCTCGGCCAGGAGCAGGAATCCCGGTATCACTCGCGGCTCGCCGACAACACCATGGTGGTCGGTGAACCGATCCGTGACTGGCACGATGTCAACGCGACGCCGCGCGTCGGAAACTTTCCGATCTTCGATCCGAACCGGGCCGTCGATTGGCTCGTTCGCGACACCGCGGGGGGTGAATCGACGCCGAGTGCCTACGTCGAGTTCGTGGGCGGTGACCGGATGCCGGGCGAGGTTCTGGGATATTCGTCGGGCGACGAATCTCCTTATCGGCGTCTCCCGCCTCATTTGATTCTGCGGCCGACGGTTGCAGTGCGGCGTCCGAACACAGCGTTCGACATGCCGGTCCGGCTCGAAAGCGAACACGTCCGCCGAGTGGTGTGGCAGTCGACATCGGGAGAGCCGGCGCCGCCCGAAACGGCCGTCCTTCGAGATGGACGACGCATCACGTTCCGCGCGCTGCGCTGGACCGCGGAGGCGGTATCGCTGCTTCTCGAAAGCGGCGTCGAAACGGTCCCGTATTCCGCGCTCGCTGAAGTCCATCTCGCCGCAGGTGATGTCTGGGATGCATTCTTCGATCATGCAGCAGCGGCACTGCCGAATGGTGAAGGTCGCTTGATTCAAATTCAAACCGATGGCGGACTCGTCGCATTGATTTCGACGCAACGGCTGCGTCCGGAAACGCATGGCGACAACCGTCGGACCGATCACTGGTATCAGGCGATTCAACCGGCCTGGTGTCTCGACACGTTGTGGGTTCCGTTCTCCTCGGTCACGACGTGGCGACTGTTTTCTCCCGAGCGGGTCCCGCTGACGATGTTGGATCCGGTCGTTTCGCGAAGCGACGTCGTCTTCAGCGCCGCGAGGCGGCCGTTGACCAACGCCGCGGTGACGGGTGGCCCGCTGGGCGACGGCGTGGTGCTGTTCGGCTGGGGCGTTGGACTGCACGCACCGTGTGAGTTGACGATTCCGCTGCCGAGCGGTGCCGTCGCGTTGAGAGGCGGCTTCGCGCTCGATCCTTCCGTGGGTTCCGGTGGTTGTGCCAAAGCCCGGGTGAACCTGACGACCGGCGACAAAGTTCAGCAAGTCTTCGAGAGCGATATGCTGATCGGTGCGAGTCCTGCCCGAGGTCTGGGTCGGCTCCAATTGGCGGCCGTTTCGGCGGAGGCCGAGACCAGTCGCGAACTCGTGCTTGTCGCCGACCCGGTTTATGAAGGCCGCCCCAGCGGCGCCGATCCGTTCGACATTCGAGACGCTCTGAACTGGCTCGCGCCGGAAATCGAGCTCGATCCGAAATTCGCGCAAGCCGAACTTCGCCGTCGCGCGGTTTCACGCCTTCCGGGCCTTGCCGGATGGGAGGTCGATCCCGACACCTCGGAACGCGCGACCGTTTCGACTCGCTGGGATACGCGCGACTGGGAGGAGCCTCGTTTCCGATCGTTCGTTGCGGTTGATGCGGGCTTTGTGAAGCTGTCTCGCAAGCTTCGCGTCGGCAGCGACGATCGCTATCTCGCGGTCTTCGCACATTGCCCTCACGACGACTTCCGACCGGCACGCATTCAAGCCCGGATCGACGGCACGGTTCTCGGAGAGTTTCCCGTGCCGACCGAACATGGCCGACGCGAGCCTGATCCACTGTTGTTTCCTGTCGCCGCGTACGCTGGCAAAGCCGTGACCGTGGAAGTCATCCAACTGCCGGGTGCGATCGGCGAGAGCAAGCCCGCAGCCGTCGATTGGCGCGGCATCGACCTCGTGACGCACCGGCCGGGGCTTCTGGCTCTCTTTGAAGACTCGTCCGAGTTCGTCGATCAACTGACGAAGGGCGATGGCTCGGCGACGGTCGAGACTTCCGAGAAGCAGACCGGTTCCGCCAGCCTCAAGGTCATGCCTTCGGGTCGAAAGGCGGCGACCATCCCAGGTTGGGATCACATCATCGCCGAGGAGCCCGACTTCGGCGAGTATCGCTTCATCCGTTTCGCCTGGAAGGCGGGCGGGGCCGGGCCGGTCGCTTTCGCGGTCGGACACGATGCGCAATTTGGACCAGGAGACGGAATCGTCGCCATGGCGCGACGACCCCGGCGGCGTTCGAACCCCTCTTACGAACGGGGAGTGAGAAACGGCTATCGCTACATCGCGGGACCGGGGGGAGAGAACGACACCGAACTCGCTCCGTCGATCAAGCTCGACGGAAACGTGCCGAAGGATTGGAAGGTGATCCAGCGAGACCTGTTTGGTGATTTCGGCTCGTTCACCTTTACAGGTGCGGGATTCGTGACTCGCGATGGAGCTCTTGGTTTGGATGGTTTGTATCTCGCTCGCTCACAGGATCAGTTCCGTTTCATCGAAGAGGATCTCGCGGGCTTGCCCGCTCCGCTGCCCGGCGAGGGTGACGTTGGCCTGAAGACGAATGATCTGCGGGCTTACACGCCGCTCGTCGATGCGGTCGCTCCGTCGTTCAGCCTGACGAATCAGGGAGGCGAGCTGCAACTCTTGAAGGAGTATCGCGGTCGGCAAAACGTGCTGCGCACTCATCCGCAGGGCGGTGAAGAAAAGCAGTCGGTCCGGCTGACGGCGGCCGTCGAGCTTCCGCCGAAAGCGAAGTCGACGATCAGGCTCGCAGTCAGCCAGCACGGTCAGAACGACAACGATCAGAAGGACTGGGATCTCCAGATTCTCGCGGACGGTCGCGACGTCATGAGCCGCCGCATTGACCGCGCCGCGACGAATGGAGGGTGGCTCGAACTGGAGGCCGATCTTTCGGAGTTTGCGGACCGGCCTGTGCGGATCGAGCTGCGACACAAAGCCAACGGCTGGGACAGCGAAATCGCTTACTGGCACGACGTCCGCATCGTTTCGGAGCCGCTGTGAAAACGATGAGCATGTCTCGAGACGACGATCTCGTATCCCGTTTCGTCGGCGGCGACGTCACCGCCTTCGACGAGATCGTGCGACGGTATCGCAATCGCGTTTATGGGTACTTGCGTTCGCGAGTCTTGGTCGCTTCCGAAGCGGAAGAGCTCACGCGGGAGGTGTTTCGGCGGCTCTACGTCGGCCGACGGCGATTCAAGGGCGAAGTCCCGCTTCAAGCGTGGCTCATGGAGACGGCGAACTTTGTTCTGCGCGCTTGTCTTCGTGCCGATGGTCACGGGAAGAGCGGCGCATGGGCGGAGCTGACCGCCGGCCTCGAGACGACGCCCTCCGACGCTCGCGGCGATGAAGAAATCTTCAGCCGTTTGCGAGCCTGCATCGACGAGCTGGCACCGAGTGCGCGCGAGGCGATCGAACTCACGTATCGTGGAAATCGGAGGCTGTCCGAGATCGGACAGCGTCTACATCGGAGTGAGGGCGCCGCGACACTGCTCGTCTTTCGGGCCAGACAGATGTTGCGTCATTGTTTTGAGCGGAAGGCCGGTACGGAGCCCGCGGAATAGCGCAGACCCACGCGAAGTGTCTGTTCTCTGGCAGGAACTTTTTGCGGCATGTCGAATTCCACGTCAGACGAATGGCTCTTGGCGCTTCTCGACGAAAAGTCGCCGGAGGAACTGACGCCGACGGAGATGACGCTGCTGCGCGAGCGTGCGACTTCGTCGCCGGCCCTCCGACGCGGTCTAGCGAACCGGCTCAAACTGGAAGAGGCGCTGCACGCTGTTCTCGGCGAGCCGTCGGTGACCTCGGAGCAGATCATCCGCCGTGTGAACGCCACTCGGCGCAAGCGGGTAGGAGCGTGGATCGCGGCCATGCTATTGCTGACAGCGGCCACTGGATTCTGGCGGCTGGCCAGCCTATCGGTTGAGCGTCCGGATCGCGCGGCGCCGATCGCCCGGCCTGAGCGGCAGAGCCAGCCTGCAGCCTCACCGAATGTCGCAGACGGCGAGGCATCTCCGCAGCGAACCGAGGTCGTACCGATCGAGGCGTCACGTCCGATCGTCGCGAATCAGCAAGACGATCAAGCAGTCGCCCGCTCCGACGTCGCAGAACCTGATGCAGATCGACGGCCGTGGGACGACGTGCTCGGCGACGAGGCGCATGTCCTCCCATTCGCGCAGTCGGCGTTCGCACGCTTCGGCGAGACGGCTCCCGGTTTTGAGGTCGCCGATGAATATCCTTCATCGGCACTGAACCGTTGGATTGCCGCCGTTCCCGGCCGGCCGTTCAACGTCAACGAGGGCCAGTGGCGCGGCAAACGGTTCGCCGGGCTGGAAGGCATCGCCAGACTGCTGCCGACATGGCGCGACGACGCCGTGCTGCGGATCGCGCCCTTCGATGTCGCAGAGTTCGCGCTGCATTTCTGGAGCGGAGATTCCGGCACGGCGATTCGATTCTATCCTCACCAGCGCCCTCAGCTTCTGGCGGCGTACTCGATAACCCGGGAAGGACAGGAGCCGACGCCAAAGACGCTCAGGCTCGTCGCCACAGACGGGGGAACCTATTCCCGTGCGAACGCTGGAGCGATGGAGATCCGGCATCAAGAGGGGCAGCTCGTCGTGACCCGCGGTGCCCTGCCGTTGCTGGTCGTGCCGATGCCGGAATCTCCGTCAGAGGTCTTCATCGAAACGAGGGCGCGTCTCCGAACGCTCGCGATGTACCGCGGTGAAGCGGCGCCGCTGCCTCCGCCGACGGTTCATAAAAACCTGTTGGCGGACTTGCTGCCCGATGTGCCGTCGTGGCTCGTCTCGACCGATCCTCCCGCGAAGGTCGAGTATGCAGACGGTCAACTCACGCTGACGGCCACGCCACAAACGCCGGGTCCGCGGCGGCTCTCTTGGGCGGCGCTTCCGCTTCCAGAGGCGACAAAGACTGGTTTGTGCGAGGCCGTGTTCCGGATCGAATCGTTGACGCCCGGCTCCGGTCTTTATCTTGGCAATGCCGACGGCGTCCCAATCCACACGCTCTTCGCCTCCGAGAACAATCCCGCCGGAGCGCCCGTGCTGGCCTATGGCTGGACAAGCCGCGACGGCAATGTGCCGGAGCCGCGATGGCGTTGGGACGGCGATCCGAAGAATGAACTCGTCTCCGCCGCTGGCGCAGGCACATGGGTCAAGTTGATCGTCGGCTCCGGCGGCCTGAAGGTCTACTTCAGTGGCGACGGTGAGCATTGGGGACCTGCCGCTCGAAACCCGGAGCGAGCCGTGCGCGGCGGCTACGCCTCGGTTGGACTCTTCACGATCGCTGACGACAAGCCGCGTTCGATCACAATCACCGACGTCGACGTGAGCGAGCTGAGCGGTGTGATTTCCGTTGCGGACCCGAAGCTTCGCGAACGTGTTCCCGCATTCGACGACAAAGTGCTGGAACGGCCGGCGGACTGGCTGACGTGGGCCACGGCGAGCCGACCTGCGGAGTACGAAGTCGGCCGCTGGCTGACGGCCTGCGGTGTCGAGACGCTGGCACGCGGCGCGAACGACGCGGTGAGCTCTTCCATTATCTCCGGCTTGATTCGAGATTCCGTCGATTCAGATCGACCGGTGGAACAGACTCTCGCGCTGTTGCATGACCTCGCTCTGCTGTCGGACCTCTGGAACGATCGAGCGCGGGAGTTCGCCGACGCGTACGAGCGACTCTCACGGAGCATCGCCGCTCGCGCAGGCGAGCCGTCAGAGATCGCCGCGATGCTCGCTTCGGTTGAGGAGGCGTACTTGGCGAGTCCGATGTGGACCGAGAGTCGGACGTGGGCGATACCACCGGCCACGGCCCGTGAGCTGGCGGCGAGCGTCATCTGGTCTCATGACAAGAGGGGCGCTGCGTCGGCAAAACGTCTTGCGGCCTATCTGACGCCGGCTCATCCGGAAGGCGGCTGGTCAGGAGAGGAGGACGCGGGGCTGGCGCGACTCGTGGCCTGGACGGATGCCTTCGCGTCGGGAGATGGTAGTCGGCTGGAGGGCGCGGCGAGGTATGGTTGGCAACATCCGCTGGCGACGGAACCTGGCCGAGAGGGAACGACCATCGCCGCGGAACTTCACGCCGCGTTGAACGTCGGTGCGTATGAGGATGCCGCGAGGCTTCTGGCGACCTTGGCCGAACTCTCAGACCTGGTTCCGGCCATCGGTGACCCGGCACGATTTGTTCCGCCTGCCGGATTGATCGCGGAAGCCGCGAAGCGCCATCCGGAACTTGTTACGACGCTCGAGGAACGGTTTGGTCCGGCCGCGTTGTTGCGCGTGCGGCAGGCGATCGCGGCGGGCGATGAAGCGGCGGTGCGGCTGGCCGCCGTTCGATACTACGGCACCGCTGCGGCGTCGGAGGCGCGACGCTGGCTCGGCGAAACGGCCCTCGCCGCGGGCCGGTTCGCCGAAGCGGAGGATCATTTCGCGTCGGCCGCGGCCATCGCGTCCGATCAGGATCGCCGTTCTCTGAAAGCGGGTCAGCGACTTGCCGCCGCTCTGGCTGGCGCGGATGCAGCGTCTCCGCCGACGGAACCGATTTCGTTCGGCACGCGGACGCTCGTACCGGGCGATTTCGAGCAACTGACGGCCGAACTCCGACAAGTCCGCTCGGCACCCTCGGTCGCCGATGATGCCGCCGTATCGATTCCCGAGGCGGTGCCAGTCCTGCCGCAACCTCGCGGCCGATTCGACGGTGATCTGGGACGCAATCCAGATCGGGGCGAGTATCGACGTTTCGACTGGGCCGGCCGGCAGATCGGCGTGACGATCGATCGTGGGACCGCGTATCTGACGAATCGCTTTCAGGTCGTCGCCTACGATGCGAAGCGAAACGCGCCGTGGTGGACGGTCGGTCTCGGCGGCGAACAGGGTGACGCACACGCGATGCCAAACGTCGCTTTCAAACCGATCGTGTATGGCGAGCGGCTTTACGTTCGCCGCTTGACGAATCGCGGGCCGGAACTGGCCTGTCTGGCCGTCACCGACGGCGGGAAAGTGCTCTGGCGCTCTGATGCGAACTTCGCCATTGTTTCGGATCCGGTCATCGACGCGGGCTTCGTGACGCTGCTGACGAGCCCCGCCAGCGTCCGTGGCGGAGGGCCGGTCACGTTGTCATTGACTCGGCTGCGACTCGACAACGGCGCACGAGTCTCGTCGTCGCCAGTGCTGGTTCTCAACCAGGGTGAAGCCGACCGGCCGTCCGCGCAACTCATTGCCGAGCGCGGCGGGTACTTGGTGGTCACGCAGGGAACAGCGGCTTTGTGCGATGCGAACGGCAATCTGGCTTGGCTGCGCCGCTTGCCTTATCTGCCTGCGAGTGCAGATCTCGACTCAGATCGTGTTTCGGCGGCGTCACCTCTCGTATTCGGCGAGCATCTCTATCTGGCCGGGCCGGGTACACGAGCGGTCCTTTGCCTCGAGATCGGGACCGGCCGACTTCTCTGGTCGCGTCCGTTGGGAGAGGTGGAAGGCATTGTCGGTTCGGGCGGCGACGTGGTCGTGGTGCGAGGTGCGGACAGGCTTCTCGGAATTGAACGGGCGACGGGCCGCGTGATCTGGACATTTCGCCGCGAGAACATGCTCGAGGGATCGCTCTGCGACGAGGACATGCTACTGGCAACCGCGAGAACGACTCTCGACGATCGCCTGGATGCTTTGTCGCTCATGCGTCTCGACCCGAAGACCGGCGAGCTTCGCTCGGAACAGGTCGTTCGCGTGCAGCGAAAGGACGACATTCGTTGCGGTCCCTTGTTTGTGCATGAGGGGACCGTCTGGGGCTTCGTCGGCGAAGGCTGGCGGGATCCCAAGCGTACCCTGGTCGCTTTCACGCCGGACGCAGCAGGGCTTCCTCTCGCCCTTCCGAGCGAATCCGGACCGCCGGACGAATACTTGGCGACTGTCGAAGCGCCAACGATGTTGAACGCCGCGATCATCTTGCCAGGATGGACTCCCGTCGGATCGCAGATCGCGAGCGGGGCCAAGTACGGTGCCGCCCTTCTCGACGACTACCGCGGCGAACGAAACGTGCTCGTGACCCAATCCGGCCGCGACCGAGCCGCGCGTTTCGTCCGAGACGTGACCGTTTCCAAGGATCATGCGAAGCTCGTCGCCCGCGTCGGCCGCGAGGACGATGCGGGCTGGACGTTGCGTGTGCTTGCGGACGGCGCCTTGTTCGCATCCGAGCCGATCAACAAGGAGACGGCTCCCGACGGCTGGCGAACCCTCACGATCGATCTTGCTCCGCTCGTGGGCAAGGCCGTGACGTTGGCGGTCGATCAGTCCGGGCCATCCGATAAAACGGACAAAGGCACGAAAGCCTATTGGAAGCGGGTCGCGATTGAGTGAGGTTCGAGGGTCCGTTGAAAGAAGGCGTTGGAGAATGTGTTCCGAGCCGCGACCGTCGGAGGGCCCTTCCCGGCGGCTTGGAAACGCTTCCCGACGGCCGCGGCTCCGTTGTCGAAATCCTGGACCCTGCGGCCACCACGGCGTTCCGTCACCTGGAGTACCACACGCACAGCTTCGGCAGGTCGCCCTTCGCGAGCGCACGCACCCGGCTGCGGGCGGAAGAGCCGGCGAGGAACGGCGAGTAGCCATGATGATGATCGGCCATCGCGAGAGCGGCGAAGAGATCTTCGTTCGTGATTGAACTGCGATCGTCAGCGGCCGCGAGCCAGCGGGCGAGGTACAGCGTTGCCGGCACGACCAGAGCGAGGGCGAAGAAGCCTTCCGTGAATGGCACGTCGTAATACGCGGGGCCGCAGAAATGCATGCCGCCGACTTTCGTTCGCACATATCGCGAGAACAGTTCGTCGGCCGCAGCGGGCCATCCGAATGGTTCTTCGAGTGCCTCAAACGGGACCGGCTTCAACTCGCGACGAAGTGGCGGCAGAAGCCCCTTGCCGCGAGTCAGACGGATCGAACCCGAGACGTTTCGCCAGCGTGCCCGCCACGGATGGTTGAGGTCGGCCGTCGTTTCGAGGCGAGCGTACTGCCCGACGAGCAGCCGGAACATCATGTGGCCGACGGCGGTCGGGGCGACGAACTCCGACAGATCTTGCGGCACTTCCGCCGCTGCCGCGGGCCGCACCAGCGACAGAAATTCATCGAGCCGCGCCCCTCGAATCTTCTCGAACGAGGCCTGCTCGACGAGAGACACCCAAAACACCGCTCCGAGCAGGTTTCGCAGGAAGCCGGGCGCTGGATCGGCAAAACTTTCGTCGAGCGCGTCGATGAGCTTGCGAAAGTCGGGCCAGTCGAGCCGGTCGAGCCGGTTCCCGGTGGACACGGCGGGGGGAGGAGTTTCGCGAGGCCGGTCGGGAACGACCGCCTTCGCGAGCCGCCGGATGTCCTTCTCGGCCTCTTTCGCCGTCGGACCATGGTTCGCGACGACGCTCGGGCAACTGTACCGCAGGCTGACGGCGACTCTCTTGCCGGAGGGATGGAACGCGTACGGGTAGACCCGACAGGCGAGCGGCTTCGCGGCCTCGCCGAATTGCGCGTGGATGCGGCATAGCCCATCGGGCCTCAGAAACACGCAGCTTCCATCGGCCGTGTGGTTGAGCCGCCAGCGCCTCGACCAGCGCCCGAGCGGCACGACGGTGCGAACGCTCTTCAGATCGGCATCATGTTCCCAACCCTGTGACAGAATGCGATCTCGCTCGTCACCCGTGATCTCCACAAGGTGCCGTTTGCAGCATTCCCCGCAGCTCTGGCACCCCCAACGCTGAAGGACCGGCAATTCCAGCGGCAGCGGCATGTGGGAAGACGACTAAGACCACCAGCGAATCGGGAAGAGGCACTGTGCTGCTGTCAGGATAGCCCGCCGCACCCGAGCGGCAACCGGGCGAATGTTAACGCGAGAAGCCCGTCGGTCCCGACGGGCTTCGGATGCCATTATGGCATGATTCTCGATCAGAACATGTTGAGTGGCGTGACGCCGTCTCGGGCGAGCATCGTATCGGGCAGGCTCGGTCGGATCTGGCCCGTCGTGGAATCATACCACCAGCCGATGGTCATTGATTTGGGATTGGAGCCACCGGCTGTGACGCTGACTGAACTCTTGCCATTGAAAGGGTTCGGCGGAAATTGGCCGAGCAGGTAAGGGCCGAAGTCTCCGTTGCCGGGATCGTAGGGATTCAACACGCCCGTAGACGTACCGGCGGCGTCCGTGGTGCAGAGCATCGCCTTAAGAAATACCTCGCTCACTACCGAGCCTTTCGCCGGCACAAGGCCGTTGTGCTGGAACCTGTACAGGTCGATCTGGCTGCGGATTTGCTGGAGGTTCTGCTTGAGGGCCGATTCTTTCGCGTCTTCCGTCGCGCTTGTGAATTGCGGCAGAACCGTGGCGGCAAGAATGCCCAGGATCACGACGACGATCAGGACTTCGACGAGCGTGAAGCCTTTCCGGGCCGTGTAGTTGAGCGAAGGACGGCGCATCAGCGAACTCCAGAGGGGAGCAGAAAGTGAGCGGGACGGACCAAGCCGACGTGCCGATGACCGCCGGCACGCTCAAACGTAGGTCGCACGCCACACACGTCAAACGCCGTGTCCCAATTCGGCGACAGCACGTTGGCGACGGCGTCTCCGAATCCGTTTGTGACGGTTATGTACGAAGACGGCCGGCTTCATAG
>JACCRE010000277.1 GCA_013813775.1 Planctomycetaceae bacterium | reverse complement strand
TACACAGTTTAGCTACACATCCGCTTCGGTCAGCGCGCGTCGCTTTTGCTTATCTTCTGCTATTATCCACGTCGTCCGCCGCAGATGCAACCCGGCCCAACATTGTGCTGATCCTTGCCGACGATCTCGGTTTCGGCGACATCGGCTGCTACAACCCGCGGTCGAAGATTCCGACGCCGAACATCGATCGGCTGGCCTCGCAGGGGCTGCGGTTCACAGACGCCCATTCCCCTGCGAGCGTGTGCGTGCCGACGCGGTATTCGCTGCTCACGGGTCGTTACTCGCATCGCCGGCCGAATCGCAACGGCAGCTTCAACGCCGGGGCGTTGATCGACGAAGGCATCGTCACTCTGCCGGCGATGCTCGCGAAGGCGGGTTATCGCACCGACATGCTCGGCAAGTGGCACCTGGGCTTCGACTTCACGAGCTTCGACGACGCGCTCGCCGGCGGACCTGTCGATCGCGGCTTCGCGTCGTACTTCGGCGTGCCCGCGTCGACCGATATTCCGCCTTACTTCTTCATCGAAGACGACCACGCCGTCGAGGCCCCGACGGCGATGATCGATGAGCATCACAGCGAAGGTGTTCGCAACATTCAGGGAGCCTTCTATCGGGAAGGGAAGATCGCGCCGGGTCTGAAGCTGCCGGAAGTCCTGCCGACCTTCGCCGAGCGTGCGCTGGCCCGCATCGAAGAAAACGCGAAGTCACCCGAGACGCCGTTCTTTACCTACTTGGCCCTGACCGCACCGCATACGCCGTGGCTCCCGGCGAAGAAGTTCCACGGCCGCTCGTCGATGCGTGCGGAAGGCGTTCCGCCCGCGCTTGCCGACTACGGTGACTTCGTCGCGAACGTCGATGACATCGTCGGTCAGGTGCTCGACAGGCTCGACGAGCTTTCCATCGCCGACAGGACGCTCGTGATCTTCACGAGCGACAACGGACCGACGTGGTACGACGACGACGCCGAGCTCACGGGCCACGATTCCGCCGGGCCTTGGCGCGGCATGAAGGGAGACGTGTGGGAGGCGGGCCATCGCGTGCCGTTGATCATCCGCTGGCCCGCTCATGTGCCGGCAGACGAGACGAGCGATGCTTTGATCGGCCAGGTCGATTTCTTTGCGACGCTGGCGGCGCTCGTCGGTCAGAAGCTCGCGAAGGAGACGGCCCCCGACAGCCACAACCTGCTGCCGGTGCTGTTGGGCCACGACGGAGCGACCGGCCGCGAGACGTTGATCACTCAATCGTCACAGGGGGTGCTGAGCTTGCGGAAAGGCTCGCTGAAGTTCATTCCGCATCTCGGCTCCGCGGGCTTCAGCGAACCGAAACGCGAGAAGCCGACACCCGGCGGACCGACGGTCCAACTCTACGATCTCGCGAACGATCCCGGCGAGACGACGAACCTCGCCGGCGAGCGGCCGAACGTTGTGGCGGAGTTGACGGCGCTGTTGGAGCGACTGCAGACCGCGGAGCGGACGGCCCCGTGATGTTGCGACGGGGAAAGGGGGACGGGGCGACCATTTTTTGATGGCGCTGAGCAGCGAGTCTCCCCGTCACTTGCTCTTCCGACGGCCGCCTCCAGTCGCTGGCTCCTGGCTCGCTGACTTGGCTCCACCCGGTCCCATCACCGGTTGCACCCACGCCTGTTGCTTGTCGCCGATCTCCGAGGGGTTGGGGTGGTCGGCGCTCGAGGTGACGCGGGCACGCACGTAGATTTCGTCGCCTTGGAACGTGTAGGTCGCCTTCTCACCTTCGCTGCTTTGCAGCGTCGTGCCGATGTCGGCGCTGTAGACGCGTGTGGTGTGCAACTCTTTGCCGTCGTCGCCGACGACGGGCTTGCTCGAAGGGTCGAAGCCTTTGCGGGTGCCGATGAAGTCGATCGTGTAGGTCTCGCCGGGCTTCGCGCCGACTTCGACGGTCAGTGATTTCGGCGTCGTTATGATCGACTTGAGCATCACGCCGTTCGTCGCATAGAACCGGCCGGCTTCGAGGGATTCAATGAGCGCTTCGGGCGAGAGCGTCTCGGCGAGCACCATCACCCACGCGCGGCCCGGCTCGCTCGCGCGGCTGGGAATGTTGTGGTAGCTGTGTCCGTCGTCGGTGGCGAGGCCGTACATGAGCGGCAGGTCGAAATCGACGAGCCGCTTCGTGTTCACGATGTCCCAGATGCGTTCGGTCGAAGCCCGCTGCTCGCTGCCCGAGTTGTGGACGCCCGGATGGCCGTTGTAGACCTCGAAGAACCGCTCGCCGACGAGCGGCACCATGTCTTCGGCCGTGACGGCGTAGCCGAAGTTCGGGTGATTCAGGTGAATCATCGTCGGCTGGCCGGTTTCCTTCCGCACGGCCATCACGGCGTCGAGATTCCGCTGCATGACTTCGTGAACGCTGTTTCCGCCCCGCGGCTTGAGCACTTCGCGGACATGGCTCGCGTTCATGTGGATCGGATAGCTCTCGTACTTGTCGCTGATCTCCTCACCCTGGATGAGCAGAAACTCATCGGGCACGGCGATCCTTTCGGAGACTTCGTCGAAGCGGCGCAGCCGCACTTCGAGTCGGCCTTCCGTCTCGCGTTCCTCGACCCAGTCGGGGAACTTCGCCTTGAGCTTGTCGAACGCCTTGCGGCCACCCTTGGACTTCTCGACGTCGACCCACCGCTCGGTCGTCGGCAGCACGTTGTGATCGGTGAACACGAGAAAGTCGTAATCGTGATCCCGATACCACATCGCGATCGCTTCGAGATAGTCGTCGCCGTCGCTCCAGTGGGAATGCGTATGCATGTTCCCGCGATGCCAACGCAGGTCGCCGGTGGCCTTGAGTTCGTCGGCGACGGCGGACGATTGCAACGCCGCGGCGAAAAGGAAAACGAGACCGGCGCTCAAGGATTTCGGCATCGGAGCTTTCGGTGTCATCGGGTTCGTTTTCGGAACTATAGGAGTCGCCGGGGAGAACCGCCCAACGGCAGAACGAACGCGTTGGCGAGGCTTACGCTTCCTCCTGCGCTCCCTCGGCCTGCTTGGGCGCGGTTTCCGACCGCTTGATCGGCGGCCCGCTCAGGTCGAACGTAAACTCGTTTTCCTCATCGTCCCTCACTTCGGCGGTGAGCCCGCTCGTCACTGGATGGCCGTACTTCTCGGGGATCAGCGAGCGACTCATGTTCGCCAGTTCGTGGGCCGTCGGCTCTCTTCCTTCGACGACGATCAACTGCTCCACCGCGGTGATCGCCACCTTGCCCGGACCGAGGACCGCTCCCGATTCCCCACTGGTGTTCAACGTAAACCGGCCGCCAGCGTCGGTCGTGCCGGTCGCCGGCTGCCCGGAATCGGGCATAAAGATGACCGAAGCGCCCTCCAGTGGACTGTCGTTGTAGGTGACCGTTCCAGCGACAGGGGCCATCGGTGGTCCGCCATCGCCACAGCCCGCCATTGCGGTCAGCACGGCGAACATGCCGCAAATTCGGATCATATCTCGCATGCTCTCTCCCACTCGCGGACGAAGGGCGTCCTGACACAGCGGACTAGAAGTCACCCACCACCTGTCCGTCGGCGCGCCCGCCAAGCCTCTGATAGCTCGTGTGATCGATATTCTGGCTCACGAACTTCACGCTTCCATCGACCAGCAGGAACTGGGCACCGCCGGTGTGGAAGGACTTGAAACCCCAGGAATAGTTGTAGTTGGTCTTGGCCGTACACGCGGGGTTGCTGATCTGCGTCGAATTATCGCAGGTGGTGAACTCGTTGATCGGCGTGACAGTGCCCGCGTGGGCGTTGCCCATGCCGTTCGAAAACCACCAGCCAAAAGGGGCATGCGAATGGCAATCGGGCCGGACTTCTCCAACGAAGATCGTGTTCGACGTCCCGTCAGTCACGTCGCGCATTCTCAGGAACGCGAGGTAGTAGCTGAACATGCCGGACAAGCACTGCGGCTTTCCATTGCTCCGGCCAAAGGGGACTTCATTTGTTGGACAAGACGCCGGGAAGGTTTGCGCGAAGACGTTGAACGGACTGCAGGCGCCGTTGTTGGAAGGGGTCGGTTGAGAGCCGATCGATCCGGTATAAGTCGCATTCGCGAAATTCGCGGTTCCCTTGGGCGCGCCTGTCTTAGCCGGCGTGCGGCTCGGCCACGAGTCGCTGGGGCACATCGCGTAGGGAGCCTGTTTCTCGCCCGCCTCATCGCCGTCAGGAAGAATCTGTCTGGAGACACTGCCTGCAACCCCGCCGTATGCCACGCCGGGACGCGGCCCGTCCCAGACGAGCTGGTTGTAGAGGGCCGACTGCTCCATGAAGGGCAGGATGCGTGACTGCCAACCCGCTCGCGGCAGAGTGTGGTTCCAACCCGTTCCACCCATTGGGAAGCCGTTGAAAGTGTCGTGATAGTTGTGGAGCCCCAACCCATATTGCTTGAGGTTGTTCTTGCACTGCGTCCTTCTTGCCGCCTCACGGGCTTGCTGGACGGCGGGCAACAACAGGGCGATCAGCACGGCGATGATCGCGATCACCACCAAGAGTTCGATCAGAGTGAATCCTGAACGGAACGATCCGACCCGGCCTCTAAATCTCGACATAACGGCCTCTCGCAGACGGTTGTGACTGAGGACGACACGTAAGCTGAAGTAACGATGGAAGCCGGGCCCTGAAGTCACATCAGGATACACGTATGCATCGCGAAGCGTTAGTTCGACTTCGTGAAATACCCGTGAGGCTCGACCCGGACCTTCGATCCCAGCGGTCTATCCCTTCCCCCTCCCCGCCGCTGCGCTCCAGTTGCCAGCAAACGAAACGAAGCTGCGTTACGGCTTGTCCCCTGCCTCCCCCGATCCCCCGCTCGCCCCTTCCCCTTCCGCCGGCGTCGCGATCTCCTCCGGTGTCGGGTTCGTGGTCGGAAGCTCCTTGATGCGGATGTTCTTGAACTCGGCGGGGCTGCCTTCCGACTCCAGGCAGATGTAGCCCTTGCGCGGCGTGGCGTCGCGTCCGCCGGAAACGACCTTGCCGTTCACGGCGAGCGTCACACGGCCGTCGTTGCACTCGACGCGATAGTGATTCCAATCGGGACTGGGCTTGCAGCGCTTCTCGCTGGGCAGGCAGCGTTCCCAGCCGTTCGGATGCGGCCGATCGGGCTTGAAGCTTGCGCCGTGAATCGAGAAGACGTCGCCGTGGCTCGTGTAGTTCTCGGTTTCGTGGCCATCGAGGATCTGAATTTCGATCGAGCGGGCGAACGGCGTCGGCTTCGCGATCACGCCGTCGCTCCAGACGAACAGCCCCGCGTTGCCCTTCGGCTTGAGATGCCGCCATTCAAGCTCCAGCACGAAGTTCTCGTACATGCGATCGGTGCGCATGATCCCGGTTGGTTCGCCCGTGCTGTAGATCACGCCGTCTTTCACGGTGAAGGTGTCGGGCTTCACGTTGATCGGCACCCAGCCGTCGAGCGACTTGCCGTCGAACAACGGCGTGAAGCCGTCGGCCTCTTTCGGAGGCTCGGCGGCGACGAGCACGCACCCGAGCAGGGCGAATGTCAGAATGGGCAGTCGAGATCGCATGAGAACTCCTTCAGATGAAATGCGGATGAGATCGTTGTACCCGCCCGAGATGTTGATTGCCCAACGCCGTCGGAGTCGGATTCCAGATCGCGCCGTCACCTCGCGTTGCGAAGACGGGAAGCGCTCCCTAACGGTCGCGGCTCTATTTTGGAGCGAAATCTCGCTGATAGCGTTCGACGAGCGCGGGAATGTCGTTTCCGGTGAGATACAGCTTGCCGCGAACCTGTTTCGTCTCGCCTGGAGCAAGTCCGCCGAGGCGGAAGTCGCTGTGGATGCACTGGATGACGCCCTGGAAGAGTTCTTGGTAGGGGTCGAACGCGATGGCGAGCACGTGCTCGCCATCTCCGCTGAAACAGCCGATGAGACCGTTCGACGGCACGTGCGGACTCAACGGCCGCGGGTTCACATCGGTGAGAGGCACGCCCGGGCCTGCCCAGACCTGCCCCGGAACGTAGCGAGCCTTTGTCGCCCAGTCCGCCGTGGGCATCGTCGCGAGCCTTCCGTTCTGAAAGATCCAGCAACGCTCGATGTAGGCTTGCGAGCCCCGGTCCTTGGGATCGCCGAGTCCCGTGAAGGCTCCGACTCGAACACACGGCTGCGCCCAATGGGCTTCCGACGCCTCGTCGGTCGGATTGTGAGCCGTGATCTGAAAGTCGATCTCGTCGGGGCCGGCGGTGATGACGTGCGTCACCGTCACGCCGTCTTTGAGAGTATCGCGGAGTTCGAGGCGTGTGCCGTCGTCGTTCCGGCGAATCAGCTCCGTCTTGTGGCCGATGACGGTGTGCTTGTCCCAGTCGGCGTCGGTGCTGTTCGGCCGGCAGTAGGCCTCCAGATACCAGATCTCGATCTGGCCCCCGGGAATGTCATCGCCGTGAATCGTGAGCAGGTTGTCGTGCCAATCGATCGTCAGCGGCGGAGCGGCCAGCGAAACACTCGGCAGCAAGGCGAGCAGCGCTATCAGTCGTGGCATGGGCATCTCTGAACTTAACGGCGAAGAGAACGCAGCATAAGCGAGTTCAGTGGCACGAAGGGAGTCTCGCCGATTGGGGGCTGACGATCGGGCCTCCACCGGCATATCCTTGATAGGACGGGCCGCACGAGGAGGATCGCGATGGCAACGGTAATGCTCTACGTGACGACCCGCGATCGCGAAGAAGCCGTTCGCATCGCGTCGACGCTCGTCGAAGAACGACTCATCGCCTGCGGCAACGTGATCGATGGAATGGAAAGCGTCTACTGGTGGAACGGCAAGATCGAGCAGTCCAAGGAAGCCATTCTGATCGCGAAGACCGACCGCCGGAACATCGAGCTTGTCACCGCGCGAGTCGTCGAACTCCACACCTATGAAAAGCCCTGCGTGATCGCCGTGCCGATCGAAGCGGGTCACAGCGACTATCTCACGTGGGTTCAACGCGAGAGCACGGCGTGGGATGACGGGCGGGTGGGGTGAGCAGTATTCTGAGGCAAGACCTCGCGCCGGCCCGCTCCATCACCTGCGTCCGATGCGGTGGTTGCAGAGTGCTGTTTCGGCCGTCGACGTTTGCCTAGAATGGAGTCATATCTTGGCTTCAACACTAAAGTGCGAATAGATCATGACCGTCATCACGATCGACCGATCCACCGGCGACAAGCTTCGCGGCGTAAACGAACCGGTTCAGCTTCGCGACGAGCGGGGTGAAGTACTGGGGGAGTTTCGACCGGCCGTCCTGGGATCGAACGTCGATGTCGGTGAGGAGTGTCCGCTCGACGAGGCCGAACTTCAGCGCCGCGAGCAGGAAGAGACGTTGAGCACGGCCGACGTGCTGCGGTCGCTCGAGGCGCGCTGATGTATCCGGTCCAATGGTCGCGGTCGGCCCGCAACGACCTTGCCGAAATTTGGCTTCGATCCGACACGGCGCGCCGGAAGGCGGTCACGCAGATCGTCAACGAGATCGACCAACGGCTTGCCGCCGACCCGATCGGGGCAGGTGAGTCAAGGGATCAGGGGCGGCGGATTCTCATCGTCCGGCCGCTGGCGCTGATCTACCGCATCGATCCGGAAGGGGTGGTCCGGATCCTGAGCGTCTGGACGTCGCGAGGCTCTTGACGCCTGCCGGCTCTTCTCGACGTGCTCGTCCCGCTCCGGTGTCCATTTCGCTTCGATGCGATCGGCCATGACCGAACCGTCGATCGTTTCGAACAACGGATACGCGGTTCCCTTGTCCATGAGCGACGTCAGCCGGCGAAATTCACGGAAGTCCGACCCTTCACGCCGCCCGCTTCGCCGCCACGAAACTCCCGTCGTCGGCCACGTCGTCGAAGCGGACGTTGAGCCGTTTGCTCACGCCGGCCTGTTCCATCGTCACGCCGTAGAGCACGTCGGCCTCGCACATGCTCGGTTTGCGGTGCGTGATCATGATGAACTGCGTCGAAGTCTTGAACTCTTTTAGGACGTTGACGAAGCGTCCGATATTTGCCTCGTCGAGCGCGGCGTCGACTTCGTCGAGGATGCAGAAGGGGCTGGGCCGGCTCTTGAAAATCGCGAGCAGCAAGCCGACGCAGGTCATGGTCTTCTCGCCGCCCGACAGCAGCGACAGGCTGCGCAATTCCTTGCCGGGCGGACGCACGACGATGTCGATGCCGCATTCGAGGATGTCGTTGGCGTCTTCGAGCACGATGTCGCCTTCGCCGCCGCCGAAGAGCTTGCGGAACAGGTCTCGGAAGTGCTCGCGAATGCTCTCGAAGGTTTCGGCGAACAGCCGCTTGCTCTCGGCGTTGATGCGGCGGATGACGTCTTCAAGAGTGCGCTTCGCCTCGACGAGATCCTGAAGTTGCCCGGAGAGCCGCGAATGCCGCTCTTCAAGCTCGTCGAGATCGGCGAGGCTGTCGGTGTTGACGGCTCCCATCATCTTGAGCTTCTTCCTCAGTCGCTCGACGATGGCCTCCAGCTCGGGCCGCAGTTCGGCGAAGGGCGGTAACGTGATCTTCGAAGCGGGCGGTTGATCACTGCCATCGTCCGCCTTTGAAATGTCCTCATCGCCCATCTCGCCGGACGTACGGCCTTCCCGTTCGGCGATCCAGAGCGAGATTGCGGAATGGTCTTCGCTGGCGATCTCCTGCACCTCGCGACCGTAGTCCTCGCGAATCCGTTCGGAGAGCGTCGCTAATCTCTGCCGCAGCTCTCGATCCGACAGTTCCGCCGCGTGACGGGCATCGATGGCAGTGCGGCGGCGGGACCGCAGTTGCGACTCCCGATTCGCGAATTCCGCTCGACGGCGTTTCAACGTGTCGTGCCCGACGATGGCCCGCCGAACCGACGTCGACAGCGACTCCAGTTCGAGTACGGCCTCGGCGAGCAGCGACTGCGTGTTCAAGAGGTGTCGCGTGATCTCGCTGCGTTTGTCGAGACCGACATCAAGACGCCGCGCCGCCTCGGCGAGTTGCGCGGTCCGTTGTCGCGACTCGCGGTCGAGCCGCCCGACGGCCTCGCGGAGGTTCGCGAGCCGCTCTTCTGACTTTGCGAACTCAAGACGTTCGGAAGCTTGCCGTTTTTCGATGGCAGATTGCCGTCGCTCGATCTCCGCGATGCCTGCAAGAGCGAGACTGAGCCCGGTTTCAAGCGTCTCCAGGTCTTTGGCCGCGGCCTCGCGTTCCTCCCCGGCTTTGCGAATGCGATCACACGCGTCTTCGTACCGCTTCGCATGATCGTCGAGGTCGCCGGCGACGTTGACGCGTGCTTCCGTCAACTGCTGATGACGACGGTGGCTCTCGGCCTGTTCCGCCTTCGCGCGATTGAGTCGATCGACGACCGTTCGCACTTCGCCTTCGGCGATGCTCAATGTCGCCGTCAATGATGCCTGCGATGCGGCCAGCGTGTCCTGTCGGTTCGCTGCCGTTTCAATCGCGATCTCGATGTCCGCCAGCTCGGCGCGGAGTCGATGCAGCTCGCTCCGACGGGAGACGACCGCCGACTCGGCGCGGAGCGGGCCGACGACCAGCGTTCCGTCGGCGTCCAGCAATTCTCCGCTGAGCGTGACGAACCTCATGTCGCGACCGAATCCCCGCGCGAGCCGAATCGCCGCGGCGAGCGAATCGACGACCCAGGTGCCGCTGAGCAGCCGCGTCGCGAGATGCGGCATACGTGACGATGGTCGAACCAGCTCGTCGGCGCGTCGCAATACTCCCGGCAGACCACGGAGATCGTGCCTCTCGCGGGGTCCGCCACTCAATGGCGGTTCCGTCTCCGTCGTCGAGGCGCTCGCATCGCGCGGCGCAGCGCCGGTGCCGGTGTTGAGTCGCTTTGGGTAGGCCTCGATATACCGGACGCCCGTCAAATCCGGTTCGTCGGCTTGTGGAAGTCCGCGGTTCGACAGGAATCCGACTCGGCCGGAGAGCTTCGCGCTCGATCGCTCCAGATACGGGATCAGCGACTCGAAGTCATCGATGACGATGAATTGAGCGCGTTCGCCGAGCGCGACTTCGAGCAATGGGGCTTCGTCGAGGTCGACGTCGAGCAAATCCGCGACGGTGCCGTAAATGCGGTTCCAGGGGGCGTCGCCGAGCGATCTTGCACGCCGCAGAATCTCGCGCACGCCGATGCCGAAACCCTCTCCTCTTTCCTGCAAGTCGGCGAGCACGGCGACGCGAGCGGACGTCGCGCTCTTTCGTTCGCGAAAGGCGGCGATCTCCGCCGCGAGGCTCTCGCGGTCGCGCGCCAGCTTCTCGCGGGCCTGGTAGAGGTCGGCTGTCCGGCCGTTGCGAACTCGCACCGCGGCTTCGGCTTCCTCGACGGCGAGCGCACGCTCGGCGGACAGCGATTCGGCGTCGGCGACGTCCTGATCGATGGCGGCGAGTCGCACTTCGATCGCCTTCATCGACGCGGTGACGCCGTCCCGCTCGGCCGCCAGACCGGCGATTCGCTTTTCCGCATCCGAAACCTGGCGCAGTCGCTCCAACTGCAACTGGCGATCTTTCGCGACCTGCTCTCGATCGGATTCGGCTCGTTGGATGAGATCCTCGAGTTCGGGGCCGTTCTCGCGCAGGGCGGCCTGCCGCGCCGCAAGGTCTGCTTCCGATGATGCGAGCACACGGGCATTGTGGTCGAGCTCGGTCGTCGCTTCCGTCGCACGGACCGACAACAGCGTGAGCTGTCGCCGGAGACGCACGAGCTCGCCTTCAAGCTCTTCGAGGCGGGCGACCTGATACTTCGCGGCCGCTTCGTGCCCTGCGATTGCTTCGCGGGCCGATGAGGACCGTTTTTCGGCCGACCGACGTTCTTCGTCGGCGCGAGCGAGTTTTGCATCGAGGCCACTCAATTCTTCGTCGAGCGCGGCCTGTTCGACGGCAAGGGCATCGAGCTGTTCCTGTTGCTCGGCGAGGGTCGATTCGAGCGTCGTGAGTTGCGCCGAGATGTGCCGAAAGTCGTCCGCCGCGAGACCGAGCCACCAGCGGTCGTGCTCCTTCGACACTTCACGATGCTTCGCCGCTTTGACGGCCTGAGTGCGGGTCGCGTGCAACTGCGACTCGACCTCATCGACGATGTCGGTGAGCCGCAGCAGGTTTTGCTCGACGCGCTCGAGGCGACGCAGGGCGTCAACTCGCTTGCCTTTGTAGCGACTGATGCCGGCCGCCTCTTCGAAGACGGCTCGCCGTCCCACCGCGTTCGCCTGCAGGATCTGATCGACGCGTCCCTGTTCGATGATCGCGTAGGCGCTGGCACCCGTGCCGAGGAACAGGTCGCGCACGTCTTTAAGACGCACGACCTGATCGTTCAACAGGTATTCGCTGTCGCCGTTCCGCCAAAGCCGTCGGCCGACGCGGACCTGTGAGTCTCGCGTGGGCAGGAATCCACTGCGATTGTCGAAGGCGAGCGTCGCTTCGGCGAAGTTGTTCGGCTTGCGGCCCGTCGCGCCGTTGAAGATGACGTCGGTCATCTCCTTGCCGCGGAGGCTCTTCGCGCTTTGGTCGCCGAGCACCCATTTGATGGCATCGACGACGTTGCTCTTGCCGGAACCGTTCGGACCGACGACGGCCGTCACGCCGGGAGCGAACTGGAAGGTCGTCCGGTCGGCGAAGCTCTTGAACCCGAAGAGTTCGAGCGAGGCTAGCATGCGACGGGACGGACGGCCGTTGGTGACGCGGATGACGGCAGCGAAGCCGAGGGGCCTTTCCCCTCGGCCTCAGCGTGGCGGCGGACGAGAGTCTTACTTCGCGTCCGGCTCCCATTGGGCGGGCGGCCCATCGGAGAGCCAGCTCGGCCGTTTCAGGTACTTGCGCGGGTCATACCATTTTGCACCCGGCGTGTCTGCCTCTTCGCTCGATTCCGACGTCGGATCGGCGAACTCCTCGGCGTCGGCCGTGACGACCTTCGATGTCTTTTCGTCGGTCGCTCCGGCCATTTGGATGGCGGAGTCGCCTTTCTTCGACTTCTTCTCGTCCTCGACGGAAGCCTCGGTGGTGATCTCGCGGAGATCGCCTTCCTTCGCCGCGGCGGCATCGGTGCCGGGCGGGGCGTAGATGTTCGGGGCGGTGTACTGGCTGCCGATCGTCCGCTGACCGCCGTTCGCGCTCTTGGCGATGTAGGTGCGGCCGCCAGCGGGCAACGCATCGATCGCCATCGCGCCGGGCAGATTGTGCTGCTTCTCGGCTTGCGTCAGCAGGGCGACGATGTCGGGATACGTCGCACCGAGTTCGTCGCACGCATGGATGATCTCGGACAAATTCGCCGAGACGACTTTCTTCGAGTTGTGTCCGCCGGAATAGCGGCTGACGCTCACTTCGCTGCTGCCGGGAACGGCGATCACCTGGATATGCGGACCGGCACGAAGGGCCGCCGGCAGTTGCAACCGCTGTTGCGCTCCGAAGAGCACGACCTCGGCCTTGGTGTGGTGCGTCACATGCACGAGCGGCGGTCCGTCCACTCGCAGCACGTGAAGCTTGTAGTCGCCCTTCATCGTCTCGCCGGCGACGACCGGATCGCGTTCGTTGAGAATCGTGAGCGCTCGGAAGGTGCCGTAGCGCGTCTCAGCCGCGGAGTCCTTCAGCAGCTTCTGCAATTCGGCGCTCGCCTCGGCCTCTTTGCAGCAGGCGAGAGCGGCGAGTGCGTAAACCCGGAAGGCCGGCTCGTCGCGGGCCGCTTCGGCGAGGGCGGCGAGTCCGTCGGTATGGCCCATATAAGTCAACGCCATCGCGGCATTGAAACGGACCTCGATGTCCTCGTTCAGCAGCGCTTTCTTCAGAATGGGCACTGCGGGCACGCCGATCGCTTCGAGCCGCAGCGCGGCGATTTCGCTCTCGGCGGGAATCTCGACCTGATCGGCGAGTTTCTGCAGCCTGACGCGCTGCTCGATCTCGGTTTCCTTGAACGCCGTGTTGCGGATGACGCTGAGGTAACGCGGATAGTTCTCTTTGTATTCTTCCGGCACCTTCAGCACGATCCGCTGGTCGGTCTTGGCCTCGGCCATCGAGACCTTCAGACCGTGCTTGTCGTGGCCGTGAAAACGCATGCCGATGACCTTGGCGATGCGGGACGTGTTGCGCCCCGACCGGAACTCTCGCCGCAGGTTGATGTCGAGATCGCGGTCGAGCTTCGAGACGGCACCTCCCAGAATGCGACCCCGACGCAGCACGCCCGCGGCCGCGGATTTGTCGTCCGACGTCGAAACAAGGACCGGTCCCGAGACTGCGGCGAGAACGTGGCCTTCGAGCACGCGTCCGCCCTGCGTCATCCGTTCTTCCGCGAGGCGCGCCTCGAGCAAATAGCCGCCAGCGAGGCTCTTCGCTTCGCTGTTGGGTGGCAACAGCACTTCGGCGTCGAACTTATCGCCCTTGCGAATGTTGACGGGAATGTAGGCCCGCACCATCACCATGGCGGTCTCAGGCGATCGCAGAACCGCGTTCGGGTCTTCGATCTTGTGCCGCCGCATTTCATCGACGAGCCGCGAACGGTAATACGAGGGCGGAGGGTCTTCGCCGGTGTTGTCGAGGCCGACGACGAGGCCGACGCCCTGGATCGCGATGAGTCCGGTGCCGCCGAACGACGTGATTCGCTCGCCGATATAGGGCGTGTCGAGCGTCGTGCCCGGTTTGACCGTACCGTCGCTCTCTTCCTCGTCGTCGGGCGACTGCGACCGGAACGACGACCAGTCGGGCCACGCCGCCGATGCGAAGGTCGGCGCCTGGCAGCCGACGAGCGTGTACAAGGCCAGCGCGGCAAGACAGAGCAGTCCTGCGAACGGGCGGTACCAGAGCGGCCGCGTCGCGGGATCGCTGAGCACGTCGAGCGGTCGAGGCATGGCGGAGAGTTCGCGTGAGAGGTGAGCGAAGGTGCGGCCGGAGAGAGGCCATCACCTCGGCTTTAATCGCCGTATCAATGGTCCGATTCCGGAACGCACTTGCGGCCGGAAAACGATTCGCGGGCGGATTCTTCGGGAGTGGAGAGAGCGGCGGAAGGTAGAGATTGGCTCCCGAAGGGTCAAGACGGGTTTGGCGTCTGTCGGAGAACGGAGGAACGGAGAATCGAGGCGTGAGAAATAGGACCGCGTCGAACGGCGAACTCGCTTGGTCGCGGAAGGCGGTCGTTCACACTATGGAGCCACGCCCTTCGAGACTAAGATCGCGTCTGGAAAACGGCGGTGGACGTTTCGAACCTCCAACATCCCACATCCGACTCCCCGAAACCAACGCCCCACGCCGTCGAAACCCGCGAAAGACATCGCATGCGACCCCGCGTTCTCTGCACCGCTTTGGGAGCCGAAACCGGCCCTCATTTCGAGATTCTTCGCAACGGCGGATTCGACCCTGTCGTCGTCGATCGCACCGTGAGCCTGTGGGACGAAGACACGCTCATTCGGATGCTCGATGGCGCGGTGGCCGTGCTCGCCGGCTCAGAACCGTACTCCCGCCGCGTGCTCGCCTCGTCGCCGAGCCTGAAGGTCATCGCCCGTATGGGCGTCGGATACGACGCGGTCGATGTGATCGCGTGTGACGAACTCGGCGTGATCATCACGACGACGCCGGGAGTGAATCACGACTCGGTTGCGGAACATACGTTCGCACTCCTGATGGGCGTGGCTCGCGACTTCCCCCGGCAAGACATGGCCGTCCGTCGGGGAAAGTGGGTGCGGCAGGCCTTGCCGCGGGTGCAGGGCAGCACGCTCGGCATCGTTGGACTCGGTCGCATCGGCCGGGCCGTCGCCTGGCGGGCGGTCGGACTGGGCATGAAAGTGCTCGCCTTCGAGCCCAATCCCGATCAGGCCTTCTGCGAGAAATGGGGCATCAAGGTCGTATCGCTCGACGAACTGCTTTCGCAGTCCGACTATGTCTCTCTGCATTGCCCCTCGACACCCCAGAGCCGCCACCTCATCAACGCCGATCGCCTGGCGATGATGAAGGCCGGCAGCGTGCTCATCAACACGGCTCGCGGCCCGCTCGTCGACGAAGCGGCGCTCATCGAGGCACTGAAGTCGGGCCACGTGCGAGCGGCGGGGCTGGATGTCTTCGAGAAGGAGCCACTGCCGACGTCCAGCCCGCTCATCGGCATGGAGAACGTGCTGCTCGCGGGCCACACGGCAGGTCTCGATCAGGAATCGCATCGCGACACCTATGCGATGGGCGCCGAGACGATCGTGACATTCGCTCATGGCGGCCGACCCGCCGCCGAATGCATCCAGAACTGCTGCGACACGACGAACTGGACGTGGAGCGCCGGGCGGAAATGAGCCGGCGGTGCGGAAAACCCGGTTGACGATCGTTTCGACGCGGCCCACTCTGCAACTCAGAACGCGCCGCCTGGTTGCTCGCAATCGAAGGTGCGCTAACGATGGGTGCCACTGGCTCTGCCAGTGCGAACCGCCAGATCGCGACACTCGCACAGCCAGTGACACCCGTTTCGCACCCTCACAAATCACCGACAACACTCTTCGTCCTTCCAGATGACTTCGCCCTACTGGTCCGTTCTCGACGATGCCGTCTCGCGACTTGCGGGTGAGCAGGTCGCGATTCGACGGCACCTGCATCGTCACCCCGAATGCAGCGGCGAGGAGCGCGAAACCTCGAAGTTCGTGGCCGCCAAGCTCGAAGCCGCTGGACTTCAACCAAGGCTGCTGCGCGACGGTCTCGGCGTGGCTGCCGATCTCACTCTTGGCGATCCGCCGCAGGATCCGCCGCGGGTCGCCTTGCGCGCGGATATCGACGCGCTGCCGATACGCGACGAGAAGACGGCGGAATATCGTTCGTGCGTGCCAGGCGTGATGCATGCCTGCGGTCACGACGGACATGCGGCCATCGTGCTTTCGGCGGCGATGGCCGCCTCCGCGGTGCGCGACGCATGGACGAAAACCGGCGGACCGGGCTTGAGATTGCGGTTCCTGTTTCAGCCGGCCGAAGAGGATAGCCGCGGCGCTCAATGGCTCATCGAGCAGGGGCTGCTGGAAGGCATCGCTGCGATTCTCGCGGTTCACATGGAGCCGCACTTCCCGGCGGGCCATGCGGGAGTTCGCTACGGCGTGCTCACCGCGGCCTGTGATGAGGTTCGCATCTCGATCGCCGGGCAAGGCGGACACGCGGCGCGACCGTATCAAACACGAGATCCCGTGTTCGCCGCGGCGCAGCTCATCACGAGCTTGTACGCGATCCTGCCGCGGCGGATCGACGCCCGCAGCCCTGCCGTGCTGACGATCGCGAACCTCGCAGCCGGACGGACTCACAACGCGATTCCCGAGCGTGCCGAGATCAGCGGAACGCTGCGAACGATCGATCCGGACTCACGGCAGGCGATCCTCGATCGCGTGGTCGACGTGTGCGCGGGGGTCTCCACGATGACCGGCACGACGGTCACTCCCGAGTTCCGGCACGCGATCCCGAGCGTCGTCAACGATTCTCGACTCTCGGCGGCCCTGGAGCGTGCTTCGGCCGATGTCCTCGGACCCGATCACGTGACTCGCATCGATCTACCGAGCCTGGGCGGCGAAGACTTCGCGTTTTACACGCAGCACATCCCGGGGGCGATGCTGCGTCTCGGCTGCACATCGCCGGGCGCCACGCCGCATTTCCTGCACAGCTCGCGGTTCGACATTGACGAACGCTGCCTGCCGCTGGGCAGCCGCATCCTGCTGCGCGCGGCTGCGTTGGCCGCGACGAAGTAGAGGCGGACCTCAAATGTGATACTCCGGCGGGGGATCGGCGGCGCTCAGCCTCCTATTGCGGCGCAGGACGAACGCGAACATCGTCGCGACGACCGCCGCGACGCCCGCAGGCAAGGCGGCCGACGACTTCCCGGCCGGCGAAAGCACGAACAGAAAACCGAGATACAGCAGTAAGATGCCGAACCCCACACGAAGCACCGCAATCGGCACGTAAGGCACGAGGTGTGCGCCGAAGTACGCGCCCACCGCGAACCCCAGGGCGATCATTCCCGCGACGGGCACTTGAACGTGCCCCGCCCGGTAATACACGAGGGCCGCGAAGAGGCCGATCGGCGGGATCATCGCCGCGAGGCTCGTCCCCTGAGCCTCGGTCTGGCTGAAGCCGAACAGCAGCATGAGTCCGGGGATCAGCAGAATGCCGCCGCCGATGCCCAGCATGCCGCTCAAGGTGCCGATCGCGATGCCGAACAGTAATAGCCAGAAGAGATTCACGCCAGTTCCTTTGACGGAAGCCTTGCCGATCACACCGGGAACGGGAGTTTGCCCGGTCCCCTTGCCGGCGGCGTCACTGTAGGATCAATGAAGCCTCGCTGCCACTTCCGTCCGCAGCCGCTTCGGCAGTCCACTCTCACTTCGCCGATCCTCCGATGACCGTCTTCTCCTTCACACGCAACGAAAGGCCGACGCTTGGCGTCGAAGTCGAGCTGCAACTCGTCGACGCGAAGTCGGGCGCGCTAACGAGCGCGATCGAGGCCGTGCTGGCGGAGCTGCCCGACGGACTGAGCGAGCAGATCAAGCCCGAGTTGATGCAGTGCTATCTGGAAATCAACACATGCGTCTGCAAAACGGTCGCCGAAGCGGGCAAGGATCTGAAGGACAAGCTCGACCGCCTCGAACGCATCACCGACGCGCTGGGCCTGAAGCTGTTCTGGGCGGGAACGCATCCGTTCTCGTCGTGGCGCGATCAGAAGATCACGAAGAACGATCGCTATCTCAGGCTCGTCGATCTGATGCAGGACGTCGCCCGACGGCTCGTCACGTTCGGCCTGCACGTTCACGTCGGCGTCGACAGCGGCGACAAGGCGGTGATGATCTGCGATCGGATGCTGCGACACTTGCCGCTGTTGCTCGCGCTGTCGAGCAACAGCCCGTTCTGGGAGGGCCGGGCCACCGGACTGCACAGCAATCGCGCGAACATCATGCAGGGTCTGCCGACGGCGGGCCTGCCGCGGCGAATGCGGAACTACAGTGAGTACGTGTGGCTGGTGAACCATCTCATCGCGACCGGGTTCATCAACACGATCCGCGAGATCTGGTGGGACATCCGCCCGCATCACAACTTCGGCACGGTCGAGGTCCGGGTATGCGACGTGCCGGGAAATCTGGAACAGGTGCTAGCGATCACGGCGCTGATCCAGTGCCTCGTCGTGGCGCTGTCGCGCGAGATCGATGAGGGAACGTACCTTCACGAGTACCACCCCATGATGGTGCAGCAGAACAAATGGCGGGCGATGCGATACGGCCCTTCCGCCCGCCTCGTCGACGGCCCGCACATGAAGCCGCGAAGCGTGCAGGAGATCGTCGATGAACTCGTCGAGCTGCTGACGCCCCTGTCCCGCGAACTCGGCTGCGAAGCGGAACTAGCGTCGGCACGCAGCCTGCCGTCCAGCGCCGGTTCAGCACGTCAACTCGCCCTGTTTTCGCAGAACGGAAATCACGAGTCGGTTGTGCGCGAGATCCTCGGATGAACTGCGAGACGCGGCATCAGCCAGGAGCCTCTTGACCGACAGTCAAGACACATCTGAGATTTTATTAGCGAGTGCGATCGCTGGCGTCGCGAGCGCAGGTGGGCTGCGTGTAGGACGCGATCTGACGTCATCGACCGGGAGCGGAGCCGTGTTTTTCGGCAGAGCTTTACACCGTCGGAGACACCGATGTCGAGCGGACGTGTGGTTGAATGTGCGTTTCTGATTCCCGCGAGCAGTGATGCTTCGCTGTCGTCCAGAGAACTCCACTCGGTGACCGAATGGGAGTGGTTGACCGACCAACTTTGATCGGCTTTGGCGGTGGAACGGTTCCGCAGTGTTTTTATGAGGGCTTCTACACGGACCCGGATACCGGTCAAAGAGTCACCGACCGGTCTCGAAAGTTCGTCGTTGCCATGCCCGAAAGTCGGCTCGGACCGCATGATTCGAACCCGCGACCGGAGCGCCGCGCCGCGAGCTAGTGCGTCCAACCCTTACGTGTAGTGGTAGCCGCGGTGTCGAAGATGGCTGCGGCATTCGTGTTCGGGGAACAGGTCGAGCACGCGGCCGCAGAGTTCCCACAGCGTCTCGATCGCCGCGTAACGACCAACCTCAGCAGTATGATGGTTCCGTCAACTGCCGTTCGATCGAGCACGCCTCACGCGCCAACGTCGCCCCGACGACCGGCGGCGCCTTCACGGCCGAATGCCTACGGCACAATAAAGGCTTGGCCTCGACGGAAAAGAATTGCTCAGGGCCGCCATACCCAGGGCGATTGCGCCATGCTAGGTAATCTGCGAGACTGGCGTGGTTGCGTTTCGCAGTGCCGCCGAGCCGTCGCTTGGCGGGCGGGGCGCGGGTTGCCCGGAGGCGGCAGATGTCTCGCAGTTCG
>JACCRE010000247.1 GCA_013813775.1 Planctomycetaceae bacterium | reverse complement strand
ATGAGCAAGGCCGTCGACTCATTGTCCGCAACGGACACCTGCCGGCCCGAGAGATCCTGACCGGAGCCGGCCCGCTGGAGGTCCGACAGCCGCGGGTGCGGGATCGCTCGCCCGACTCCGAGCAGCGAGTGCGCTTCTCTCCCGGCGTGTTGCCGCCCTACCTGCGTCGCAGCCGCTCGCTCGACGAACTGATTCCGCGGCTGTAGGATCCTATACCGCCCAGTTCGATGAGGGCCTCCTTGGACGCCGGAGAGAAGTACTCGCCAAGCTCCGCATCGGAGTTCGAAGGTCCTGACCACACCCGATCTCTTGCTCGCTTAGCCTCTGGGGACCAGTAGACCCCTGGGGCGCGGGGAAACCAGTCAGTGATGCGGCATTTGCTGATGTCAACAGCGCCGAGAACCAAGTCACTGCTTCTGGTCCAGAATTGCTCTTCCGAGGAGATCTCCTCATAAGCATGCCCGCCAGGGATCTTTCGTGTGTCTCGATAGAACAGCGGCGACACATGTTGATGGATGAAACGCCGCGGATTTTTCGCACGCATCTCCACACGTGCACCGCGTTCTTGCCACGGTATCGAACGATCGGGATTCATAGCACTCTCAGCAAGGTCCATTCCGCCGCAAGAAGTAGTATGCGACCGAAGTGCGAAGTCACGGCAGCTTGGCCATCCAGAATCATGCTGTCAAATGAATTTTGACAACAGGTAAAGATTTCAAAGATGCTTTGAGGCGCAACCCGGATGCTACGCCGCTGACTTCGCTCTTGCATGCCCATTCGACCTACGGTCGAGCGGGCATGACACTCGTCGGCTTCCGGCCAAACCCATATCTCACCGCCGCATCCACAATCAAATACGCCCCGAACGAGCACGCCGTCATCGACAGTGCGCCCGGCAGCTTCCACTGGCCGATGTGCGGGACGCCGATGAGGAACCATTCGCCCCAGCCGGCTTCGGGGTCGTGGAGGCCGAGGGCGAAGTGCAGGGTCCAGAGGCCGATGCCCACGAGCATCGAGGCGAGGGCCGGCAGTGAGGACACGGGGCGGGTCCACAGGCCGAACAGCAGCGGGGCGAGCAGGCCCACGAGCGTCATCTCGTACGCGCTGCCGAGCAGCTCCGCCGCGCTCTCGCCGAGCCACGCCGTCACGAGGCTCGCGGCGGCGACGAACACGACGCAGTAGCGGTTCAACTTGAGCGGCGAGATCTTGCCGGCGAGGGGTTTCGCGAGCACGTTCTGCGCGAGAATGCCCGCAGGTGACAACACCGCGCTCGTCACGGTCGAGAGGACCGCCGAAAGGATCACGACCACGAACACCGAGGCCAGAAACGGGTTCAGAAACGCCCCGGCGAGGGCGGCGAGCGTCGCCTTGGTCTCCATTTCGGGCATCAACAGCCCGGCGGCGAGCGCGAGCATCACCGGCAGCATGCCGACGAGCCAGTAGAGCACTCCGGCGGCGACGCACGAGGTCTGCGCGACGCGCGGCGACTTCGAGGCGAACATGCGTTGCATCAGGTCTTGTCCCGGCAGGTTGCCGAGCGCTCCGATGGCGAGCACGTTCAGCCAGCCCAGGAACGCTTCGCGCGATTCACGCGGCACGAGCACGAGCTTGTCGGCGTCGTGCCGCTTGAGTTCCGTGATGCCGGCGACGAGGCTGCCGTTGCCGAGTTCAACGAAGACGACGTTCGTGAGCACGAGCAGGCCGAAGAAGATGAAAGCCATCTGCACGGCGTCGGTGAGCGTGACGCTCCACATGCCGCCCAGCAGCGTGTAGCCGGTGCCCACGACGGCGATCACGACCAGCCCCCAGCTTGGATCCCACCCGAAGAAGAGCTGCATCACCTCGGACAACGCCAGAAACTGCGCCGCGACCCAGCCGAAGTAGCTGGGAACGAGGATCAGCGAGGCCAGCAGCTCGGCGGTGCGGCCGAACTTCACGCGAAAGAAGTCGCCGAGCGTGAGCAGGCTCATCCGCCACATCGGCCCCGCGATGAGGAACCCCGCGATGACGAGGCATAGGCCGACGCCGATGGGGTCGAGGGCGGTGACGCGGAGACCTTCCTCAGCGACTTCGCCGGGAGTCGTCAGCAGCGTTTCCGCACCGAACCAGGTCGCCAGCAGCGTGAGCGTGGCGAGCGAGAAGGGGAGCCGTCGGCCGGCGACGAGATAGTCCTCTTCGTTCTCGACCTTGCCTTTGGCGAACACGCCGATGGCGTACATGCCGAGCATGTAGACGACGATCGTGGCGGCGAGAATCGGCTGCAAAGATTCGCGAGCAGCGGCGTCCATCGGCGGCATCCTTAATGCCGGAGAGTCCGGAGCGGGTTGCGGAAGTCGGGCATGTTACCGTCGTCACGCCGATGCGGAGGGTTCGCAGCCATGAAAAACTTCACGATGGTCGCCGGCACCTGCCTGATGCTGGGAATCGGCGCCTGGCTCGGCGTAACGATCCACGGAACGACCTTGCCCGCGCTGTTGACGGCGGTCGCCGGCGCCGCCGCAGGATTCGGCATGACGGGAGCCGCGTGGCAGATCGTGGAACTGCGGCGGTTGCGGGCGGAGAGGTGAGAAGAAAGGAGAAGGAATGAAAGGGAGCGAATCGCTAAAAGCCATGTAAATCCCGCCGACCGTCGGTGCCATCGGGGGCTACCGGGTCGGAGAGGTGCGGCTCGTGCGAATCAGGGACTTCCTTTGAGAGGCGACGGTTTCCAGCAGTTGGCGAAGCGCTTCCACGCTCGTCGGCTTTACCAGGTGATGGTCGAACCCCGCTTCGAAAGCCATCCGCCGGTCCTGCTCCTGGCCATATCCGGTGAGAGCCACGAGCATCGGCGGCAAGGTGCCCCGCTCTCGGATTCGCCGCGCGAGCTCGTAGCCGTCCATCCCGGGCATTCCAATGTCCGAGAGCACCAGTTCGGGACGGAGCTCCTCGATGACGTCCAAGGCCGAGGGGCCATCAAACGCGGTGCGGGTTTCCTGCCCAAGGCCTTTGAGCAACAGCGCGAGGGTGCTGACCGAAGGCTTGACGTCGTCGACGACAAGCACACGGTAAGCCGGAAGAGGCCGGATCTGACTCTGAGCTTTCGGTCGCGCCGGCGATGCCTGTGCAGCCGTGGCCGCAAGCGGGATTCTCGCGGTGAACACGCTTCCGCGACCGGGGGTCCGTCGCTGTGGGCCTCGATCGAGCCGCCATGCATTTCCAGGAGCGTTTTCACGAGCGTCAGGCCGATGCCCAGTCCGCCGTGCGATCGGTTGAGCGTCTCGTCCACTTGCGTGAACATCTCGAAGATGCTTCGCAGCATCTCCCGCGGGATGCCCGGGCCGTCGTCGATGACCGCCACAGCGGCATTTCCGTCTTCACGTTTGGCTGCCAGCCGAAGATGTCTCTCGCGCCCGGCATATTTGGCTGCGTTGTGCAGCAAGTTGCCGATAACCTGAATCAGACGACCGCGATCGCCGTCGACGAAGATCGGCTCGGCCGGCAGGTCGAGGGTCAACTCGTGACGACACGATTCGACGAGCGGCCGGACTCCTTCGACCGCCTCTACGATGACGTTGCCGAGATCGAGCCGCTCCTTACGGAGTTCGATCTTCCCGCGAGTGATCCGGGACACGTCGAGCAGGTCGTCGATCAGCCGAGTCATCTGTCGAACCTGGCGACCCATCAGGGCCCGCATGTCGTCCGCTTTCGCACGATCGTCCGCGACGAGCGGCCATGCTTGAAGCGCGTTGCTGAGGGGAGCGAGCGGATTCCTCAGTTCGTGCGCCAGCGCCGCGAGAAACTGATCTTTGCGGCGGTCGGCCTCGCGGAGTTCCCGCAGAGCACGCGCGCGTTCGATCGACTCCCAGGATCGTCTCGCCACCGCGCGCACGAGTTCCACGTCTTCGTCTTCGTCGCGCCAGATCCGGCGGCTCTTTTGATGCACTGCCATCGCCGCCACGAATCTTCCGTCCTTGTGAAGCGGAACGCAAATCACGGCCTGAATCTGCGTCTGACGGTAGGCGGCGACCTCTTCGGGAGGCGGCATGTGCTCATCGATATCGGAAACGACAAAAGGCTTATCGTCGCGCATGAGCCGCAAGACTTCGGTTCCAAAATCCGTAAAACGGTAACGGCCGACGATGCTCGGTACGCCTCGGCAGTAGTCGCCGGTCAGATTGAACGTGTCTTCGTCCTCTTCCACATCGGCATAAGCGCAGCGATCGGCGCCGAGATGCTCGCCGAGGAGCCGTGCGGAGGTCCGCGTGATCTCGGTCGGATCGGTCAGCGGGCGAACCGCGTCTTCGGGCCGCAGCAAGAACTCGGTCCGTTGCTGCGCCCGTCGGCGGTCGCTGACGTTCGCGATCGCGGCGACGAAACCGACCACATGTCCGGCCGCGTCGAATTCCGGCTCGTAGCCGCAGCGCATCCACTGGGAATCGTCGCTGTACGGGATCTCCACCTCGAACGTCACCCGCTCCCCTTTGAGCACCCTGTGGACGTGTTGTTCGAATGCGGCGTAGGCCGCATCTCCCACGACGTCGGGGATGCGACGCGCCGCCCCCTCTCGGACGATGGCGACCAGTGGGATCGAGGACCACGGCGGCTGCGCCGCGAGGACGGCTTGAAGGCGCCGCTCCCGGTCGGCATAGATCGCCTCTTCCGTCAGCAACAGGGCATCGGCGCCATTCTGAAGCTCATGACAAAGATGTGCCCCGTCGGCACAGGCGATACCTCGCAGACCGGCCGCGGCGAGTACGTCCGCCGTTCGATCCGCGTCCTTGCGATTCGTCATCAGCACGAGTACGCGACCAGACCGCTCCGAGGCTGCGTCGCCGGGTACCGTCGCAAGATCGGACGTCACTTTCGCGCGTCCTCCGCACCAGGCCTGCGGGGAAGCAATGGCGTGGCTCCCTCGTAAGCGGGAACGCCCGTCATGATGCCGCGGAACTCGCGCAGCGGCTCACCGACAGCAGCACGGTGTCGGCCAGGTAACTCACGTCGATGTCGCCCCCGCCGCCGGTCCCGAGCATCATCCCATGTTGAGCGACGACCATGATGGTCGAAACTCCCTTCTGGTTGAGATACGCGAACATCTCGTGAAGGCGCGTCGTGAGAAATCGCTCCTCGGGCATGGCGTTGAGATAACCGTTGAGGCTATCGATGACGATGATCTTGGCTCCCTCGTCGACAGCCCGCCGGACCTCGTGCGCGAACGCCCCCGGTGACATCTCAGCGGGATCGACCTGTTGCGCATGGAGGCGACCTTCCGCGACGAACTTCCGCAGGCCCCCCTCCTCGCCGCAGCAGAGCTTGTCCGACCGCTCGAAGAGTGTGCCCAGCACCTCATCGAAAATGTAGACCGCGGCCTTCTCACGTTTTCTTAGAGCATTGGCGACGAAGAGCATCGACACGGTGGACTTACCGACGCCCGCCGGGCCGAGCAGAAGCGTGGTCGTGCCGGCCGAGAGCCCTCCCGCGAGCATCGCGTCCAGGTTCGCAACACCGCTCGGCCAGACCTCCTGACTGAAACGATCGTGATGCTCGGCGGCCACGAGCCGTGGATGCACGATGACTCCGCCCCGCGCGATCTCGTAGTCGTGATAGCCCTCTTTGAAGTTCGATCCCCGAACCTTCGTGACGAACAGGCGCCGGCGAGCCCGGCCGTATTCCGGCAGGTGCCGCTCGAGCACGATGTTTCCTCCAACGAGGCTCTCCGGCTGAAGCTCTCCGAACGCCGATGAGCGATCGTCGAGGAGGAGCACCGTCGCGCCACGTTCGGCGAAAAACTCCTTGAGCGCGAGGAGCTGACGGCGATAACGCAACGCATCCCCTGACAGCAATCGCATTTCAGAGAGACCATCGAAGACAACGTGCTGCGGTCGCACCCGATCGACCTCCGCAAGAATCGCTCGCGTCGTTTCTCCAAGCTCCGTTTCGGAGGGATGGAAGATCGAGACCTCGCTCTGATCGGCGAGATTCGCGGCCGATCGGGTCAGGTCGCAGAGGTCGACGCCCTCGAGGCTCCAGCCGTGCGAACGGCAGGCATTCGCGAAATCGCGGCGGGACTCGGTGAGCGAAATGTAAAGGCAGCGCTCGCCGGCCTCTCTGCGGCAAAGCACGTACTGCAGCGCGACGGTCGTCTTACCAGAGCCAGGATCTCCCTGAACGAGATAGAAACCCTCGCGCAGAAAACCGCCCCTTAAGACGTGATCGAGGCCGGGGACGCCCGTCGGTACGTACTCCGGCTTGCCGCTGTCGTTTGTCATCGAGGGTCATCGACGTACGAACTGCCTTGCTCCGAATGACCCGGACCGGCGAAAGTTCGGTACGGCATCGGCGGCGTCGACCGCGACTTCAAGAGGTACGCCAAAAGTATACGAGCAGATTGAAAATTCTGCCTTGTCATTTGCAGAGCAAGGGTCGAGATCTCGACACACCAGTATCGGTGCTTGCAGCTTACAATGGCCGGAATGAAGTCAGCGGTGGCTGCCAGCCAGCCGGTGGCGATCGCTTCGATAGAGGCTTGGACTGGCAAAGCGGAAATCATGCCTTCCGCAGGTCCATGATCTTTCCACGACTGGATGCTTTCCGCGACTGGACGGTGATCGAATCTGATCTCGGAAGGTGGCTTGCCTCCCATCCGACGATGCGACCGCCAGTCGTGTCGTCTCGATCTGCGTCCAGCGGTCGATCGACGTGCCGAGCGAAAGCCTTCCACGATGAGGAGGAACTCAGGGCGGAACTCTCACCGACTTGCCGAAGCCGCCGGCGTCAGCCATCAGATCGCGATCGCTCGTCACGGCGTTTCGCAGCGATGCAAACTTGCCTCCTCGCCGCCGTTTGCGTCCTTCGGTTGACGTTTCGCGGTGAAATCGCTTAACTAATGGGCTTCTGTGACTGCGCGAAACCTCGAAATCGGCGACCGATCGTCGCCGCAGGATGCTTCAGAATGGCGTCGAAGTCCAAAGTCGAGAAGATGAAGCGGAACGCGAAATTGATCGCGAAATACGCCGTCAAACGGCAGGAACTCAAGGAGAAGGGCGACAGCCTGGGCCTGCAGAAGCTGCCGCGGAGCTCGAGCGCCACGCGTTACCGCCGATACTGCAAGCTGACCGGCCGCATGAGCAGCGTGTATCGTAAGTTCCAGCTCTCGCGAATCATGCTTCGCGAAATGGGCCTTAATGGGTTCATCCCGGGTCTGCGAAAGTCGAGCTGGTAGTCGAACTCGACGTGTCGAATCGGTGAACGCCGGCCGCCATCGAGTGAGCCGGCGTTTTCCGTTTAATGCGGCTGCCGACGTTCACCTCTAAGTGGCTTCACTTAGGGGCGCGATTTCCTATCGAAAATCAGGCTCCTCAGCAGGTTTTGCATTGGCAACGGCTCTGTGGCATCTCTAAACTTCTGAACTACCGGTCTTTTACCGATAGACGCCGGTCGGTCGTTCTTCG